>JBKBJD010000023.1:0-7832 GCA_046294035.1 Minisyncoccia bacterium | reverse complement strand
ACCAGATCCCAGTTATTCACGTATTTGGTATTGTCTAAATAAAACTTCACAATGTCTGCTTTTTCTTTTGGTTCTGCTTTCCTATATTGAGCGACAAGTATTAAAAGCCCAACCAGTCGGACTTCATGCACTTTGTTTTGGAGTAACTTTAATACTTCTTTCCTCGGTGTGTTTATATATCTTTCAGCAATCTTGCGCGATGTGGGCACGTCCACCCCCCAAAATATATCACCTTCTCCGTATTGACCCTTACCAGTCTTGAAAAATCGGCCGAGTATTAACCCTTTATCCTCATTACGGTATCGCTTTATATCATTAATTATTTTCTGTTCCATATCTCTCTAGAGTATATGCTATATCTGTCTTGTTTGCATTTTTGACCAAAATATGAGATACTCTCCCCATGGATTTGGTAACGCAAATTCTGCCTTACGCGCAGATCATACTTTCAGTTATATTAGTGCTCTCCATCTTGCTCCAGCATTCTGGCGCAACTGCGGGTGGCGCATTAGGTGGCGACACTGGTAGTTTTCATAGCACTCGCCGAGGATTCGAAAAATTCCTTTTCATTTTGTCTATTGTGTGCGGCATACTTTTTGCTTTGACCGCTTTCCTCTCTATCGTACTTGAAGCTCAAGCATAAAGAAGCGCATATTTTTTTATTTATGCAAAATTTATATACTCTCATACGTAATTGGCGCCTGCCTGAACGCATTAAAAAGGCACTCTTTAAGTTTTCCAAACTAGAGTGGAGATTTTTCTTTATACTAAGTGGTCTACTTCTAATAAGCACCTTGGGTCTTCTACAAGAACTCAATCGTGCCTTTATGGTGGAAATGCCTATGCGCGGTGGTGGTCTTAAGGAAGGCATTTTAGGTGCTCCAAGATTTGTAAATCCAGTGCTTGCATCTTCTGATGCTGACAGAGACCTGGTAGCTTTGGTATACGGAGGACTCATGAGAAAAACTCCTGAAGGTAGCCTAACTCCAGATCTAGCTTTAGGATATGAAGTATCAAGTGACGGACTGACTTACACCTTTACCCTTCGTGATGATATTACATTTCATGATGACGAGCCCGTCACCGCATCTGATGTAGTATTTACTATCACAAGCATTAAAGACCCTGTCATAAAGAGTCCGCGGAAGGCTTCTTGGGATGGTGTGAGTGTAGAACAGATTGATGAAAAGACAGTGAAGTTTACACTTCGCCAACCTTACAGTTCTTTCCTCGAAAACACCACCATCGGTATACTGCCGGAACACATATGGAAAGACACTCCAATAGAATTAAACGAAGCAAACATGAACCCTATTGGCACCGGCCCTTTTGCTGTAAAGCGCATACATAAACAATCTTCGGGTATTATAGATACATTTACCCTGGAAAGCTTTGATGATTTTACCCTAGGCCGCCCATACCTAAAGACTCTAACTTTGCGTTTTTATCAAACAGAAGAAGAGTTAATTAATGCTCTCACAGCAGGTAGCATAGATCAGGCAAGCACCATCTCACCAGAAGAAGCAAAGATTCTCGCGGCCGATGGACAAAGTCTAAAATCCCTACTGCTCCCGAGGGTATTCGGTTTATTCTTCAATCAAAGCCAAAATCAAATTTTTACCAACAAGAGCGTAGTACAAGCGATCAATACCGCAATCGACAAAGAAGCCATAGTAGAAGAAGTATTGGCTGGGTATGGAGCTTCTATAGAAGACCCTCTGCCACCCACCACCCCTGAGTACTATAAAATAGGAGGCACACACACACTAAGCAAAGAAGAGCGTTTAGAAAAAGCCAGTGCTATTTTAGAAAAAGATGGATGGAAGAGAAATGAATCAGGGCTTCTCACAAAAAACACCACTGACAAAAATAAAAAACAAACTAGCTCAGAAATATCATTTGAGATAGCTACCAGCAATGCCCCAGAACTTGCTAAAGCTGTAGACATAATTGCAAACGACCTACGACTTTTAGGTATGAACGTCACAGTAAAGACTTTCGAAACAGGTAATCTAAATCAACTTGTAATCCGACCTCGAAAATATGATGCTTTGTTCTTTGGTCAAATAATCAACCATGAATCCGATCTGTTTGCCTTCTGGCATTCTTCTCAACGCAAAGACCCGGGGCTCAATATTGCTATGTATGCAAACGCAAAAGTAGATAAAATCCTTGAAGACGCCTTCGTGGCTACCAAACCAGAAGAAAGGGTAAAAAAGTATGCTCAATTTGAAGAAGAGATCCGCAAAGATATGCCTGCAGTTTTTGTCTACAGCCCAAGCTTTATATATGCAGTAGATAGTAATTTGCAAGGATTCACCCTAGATCACATCACCTCCCCGAGCGATCGTTTCAGTAGTGTCTACCTATGGTATACTAAAGTCGATCACGTTTGGAAAATATTTGCTGATAAATAGACAGCAAAAACCAAACAGCTCTCTCATTATCAATTATTAGTTAGTAAGTTATAAATATAAGTTTAATATAAGAATGAAAAAGAACAGATTATCTTTCAGTGCCGTTAGCATTGACCACACAAAAAAAGAAGAAAGAAAGCACAGTGATACAAAAAGTCACCCGCGTCATACCGGCACCCACAGCAATCAAGAACGCAAAAAATTAAAAAGCTCAACCTTCCAATATTCAAAATTTGGCAAGAAGGGTCGTGGTGCACCACGTAAATTTGGAAATTCTCCAATGATGCGTAAAAATGATAGTAGTAGCGTACCACCACCTGCTCCGGGGGTAATACGCATCATACCACTGGGCGGAGTCGAAGAAATCGGAAAGAACATGACCGCCATTGAAATAGGTGACGATATTATCGTGATTGACGCAGGTATGCACTTCTCAAACGAAGATACACCTGGGGTAGATTACATGATCCCGAACACCACCTACCTCGAAGAGCGCAAAGATAAGATACGTGCCCTCTTCGTCACCCACGGACACCTAGACCACATTGGAGGTGTGCCTATAGTGCTCTCACGTATCGGTAACCCGCCAGTCTATTCTCGCAACCTATCTATCTTGCTCATGCGCAAAAGACAAGCAGAATTCCCTCATCTACCAAAAATGAATGAAAATATTGTAGAGAAAGATTCTGTGGTGACCATCGGCAACATGCGTATTAGGTTCTTTGGTGTAACCCACACCATACCAGACTCTATGGGTATCATCATCGAGACACCCCACGGGCTGATTGTGACACCTGGCGACTACAAACTCGACCAAGTAGATGGCGTGGTCTCAAAAGAAGAAGAAAAAGAGTATGCTATTTTTGATAACCAAAAAGTGCTTCTCCTTTTAACTGATTCAACCAACATTGAAAACGAAGGTTATGCTTTACCAGAGATAAAAGTACACCAAGGACTCGAAAACCTAATCCGCCGGATCAACGGCCGTATTATTATCGCGGCTTTTGCTTCACACATAACCAGACTTGCTCACGTCGTAAAAACAGCTGAGTCGTTGGGTAAAAAAGTCGCTCTTGATGGACGTAGTATGAAAACAAACATCGAGGTGGCGATCGAAGCCAATTACTTTGTACCCAAAAAAGATACCATCATTCCGATTGACGACGTTGATAAATACCCCCCAAACAAAGTCATCATTTTGATGACCGGTGCCCAAGGTGAAGAATTTGCAGCTTTAAATCGCGCAGCCAACAAAAGTCACGCAAAGTTTTCTTTACACAAAGGAGATACAATCATCTTATCAGCATCTATCGTACCTGGGAATGAACGCGCAGTAGAACGCATGAAAGACGGACTAGCTCGACAAGGAGTACGGATTATCACCTATCGCACCCCTGGCGAAGACTATGTGCACGCGACAGGTCACGGTAACAAAGAAGATGTTCGATGGCTACACCGCAAGACGCATCCAAAATTCTTTATTCCTATTCACGGCAACCATTACCGATTACAACTCCATAAAGAATTAGCTGTAGAACTAGGCACACCAGAAGAAAATGTCATTGTGCCAGATAACGGTACCATTATCGAAATTAGCGCTGATGGAGAAAAGATTTATGCACGCAAAGAAAAAGCACCTTCTGGTCTTATGATGGTGGATGGTATATCAGTGGGAGATGATCAAGATGTAGTCATCCGTGACCGTGTCATGCTCGCGCAAGATGGTATGTTTGTCATTATTGCTGTAGTTGACCAAAAAACAGGCAGACTCAAGAAATCTCCGGATTTAATCTCAAGAGGTTTTGTTTATCTGAAAGAAAACCAAGAACTACTCCGCCAAGTACGTATCATCATAAAGAAAAGCGTAGAAGATATAACCACTAAAAACCCTGGGGTTGATTTGGATTACATAAAAGCAAATTTGGGTGAAAGTATCTCAAAATACTTATACCAAAAAACATCTAAACGCCCACTCGTCATACCAGTAGTGCTTAATATATAATATACATTGCATGAACATACGATCTGGTAAAAAATTGGTTATATTTCTTGCTGGTTTTTTGTTTTCCCTATCGATGGCTTTTACAACATACATCAACTCAAGTTTTTTGAGTGAGTATGTCGACAAGTTGACTCTCGGTATACTCTACACCTCAGCATCTTTGGTAAGTATTCTGATAATGTTTCGTATGCCAAATATGCTAAATCGTTTTGGTGCACGGAGATTTTCTCTATATGCCAGCGTGCTTGCGTGTTTGTCGTTCTTCACTTTGGCAATCGCCTCGCACAAATCTATAGCGATTTTAGCCTTCATTGGAAATGCACTTGCTGTCAACTTTCTCATTGCATCCTTAGATATTTTTGTCGAAGATTTCTCCAAAAACCACAATGTGGGTAAATTCAGGGGGCTATATTTATCTGTCATAAACATAGCATGGGTTTTATCTCAAGTACTTTCAGGTTCGATCATAAGCAAGAGTTCTTTTAGTGGTATTTACATGCTGAGTGCATTATTCATGCTACTGACTGCTTTTGTTTTTTCATTCTTCCTGCACGAATTTAAAGACCCAAAGTATATACAAATACCTATTTTCCGCACAATCAAGAATTTCATCAAAAACAAAGACATCGGCAGAATTTATCTTTTGAATTTCCTACTAAAATTCTTTTTCGCTTGGATGGGTATTTATACACCTATTTATCTAAACCAAGTGCTGGGTTTTGGTTGGGATAAAATAGGTCTCATTTTTGCTATCATGTTGACGCCGTTTGTATTTCTATCCTACCCGCTTGGTAGACTCTCTGATAAATACGGGGAAAAATCTTTTCTCATATTTGGTTTCCTTTGTGCCAGCATTGCTGTCTTTATCATGCCACAAATCAAAGAAACTATTTTTTTGTATTGGGCTGGAATTCTTTTCTTGAGCCGTATTGGTGCAGCCACCATCGAAGTCATGACTGAAAGTTACTTCTTTAAAGTAGAGAACGAAGAGAATGCAGATGCAATCAGTTTCTTCCGAAACACTCAGCCCCTCTCATACCTACTAGCACCTATTTGTGCTTCGGCCGTTTTATTCTTCACCCCAGGATTTGAATACATCTTTACTACTCTTTCCTTCATTATGCTATTTGGGTTGTATGTATCCCTACGCCTTAAGGACGTGAAGTAAATCAATCTTTTGCTTGTTCTAGTTTGAGATACAAGTTTTTTTCTAAATTGTTACGAAAAAGTTTTACTCGTACAGTCTCACCGATAGTTTTACCTCGAATCACTGAAGCCAAGCTTGTGTCTTCATCTATTTTCTTACCATCGATTTCCAATATCAAATCACCTTCTAATATCCCTGCTTTTTCTGCGGGTGATCCCGGCAACACCGCCACATCCGTGGCAGCATTGCCAGATTTGACCAAAGCACCATAATCAAAAGATAGATTATATTTAGTTTTTATTTCTGGTGTAACTGCGACATATCGAATGCCTAGATAAGGGCGCACAATCTTACCAGTTGATTTTACTGAGTCTATAGCTGATTTGACCATGTTTATAGGTAAAGCAAAACCTATGTTTTCACCCCCTTGAGCCACTGCTACATTGACCCCTATAACCTGACCAGCCAGGTTTAGTAACGGACCACCAGAATTACCTGGATTGATGGCTGCATCGGTTTGAATGACTTTATCCAAGAGTTCGGTCTTACCGCTTGCATCTCCTGCAGTAATAGAGCGAGACAAGCCAGAAATAACACCCACAGATACGCTATTTTTAAATTCCGCCAAAGCATTACCGATAGCAACGACTGTTTGACCTATTTCTAAAGTATCAGAATCACCCAAGGTCAAATAAGTAAAACCAGAACCACTCACTTTCAATAGAGCAATATCGTACACTTGATCACGAGCTATGACTCTCGCGTCGTATTTTTTGCCATCATTTGTATATACTGTATACTCTGCATTATCTACGCTCACCACATGCCTGTTGGTAACCAATAAACCATCCGAGGAAACGAAAAAACCAGATCCTCCCCCAACTTCTTTCTTTTCGGTACCATTCTGTCTATATTGGGGTATATTGAAGTTAAAACCAGGAAAAAAATCACCAAAAGGATTTGAGTTTTTGTTTGGATCAATATACACTTCGTACTTTGGTACTTCTTTGGTAATAACAATAGAAACCACTGCTGGATTGGTCCTTTTTACTGTATCAATCACAGTATATTCTTGTTTTTTGTCGGCGGTTACGGTTGGGGGCAATATAGACAAATCTTTCAATAGATCAGATTCTAGAGATACCGTATCGACGGCTTCTAAAGCAGCGACGGGTGCGCTATTTTGTATGTAAGCATCTGCAAAATATTTAAAAATATCAGCTCTAAATTGCCACGCAAAAAAACTCAAGACCCCAACCGTCATAAAAGACGAGGTTACACCAATCATTAGGTATTTTGTATTCTGGCCCAGATGGATATTAATTTTTTGATTCAAAAAACGAATAATTTTCTGTTTCATAATTTCTTTATACATATTTTTATCTCAAATAATTATATCGCGACCTACTCCTTATAGATATATAATATCTATAAAAATTTGCAAGACAAAGCACCTTCAAATACTCAAATTCGGGTCTTTAAAACCTTTTTGGGTTGGGGTATATTCCACTATGTTTCCAGCCCTTTTCTCAATTTCATCCACTTTGCGCAAAGAATTAATTCGAGACTTTGGCACCATCAAATAATGAGGTTGCTCATCAATCAACTCGTCGATCTCCCACAAATCTTCCAAAGAAGTAGACCAATTTATTTTTAATTTAGACAAATCAAAAGGCTTTGAGTATGCACGCAAGGTTTTTATACCATTCTTGTTCAAAAAATATTCATGGAAATACGACATCATAAGTTCACGCACGTTTTTGTATACCGGGTCACGATATCTTAAACAATAATGATTAGTCTTCGACAAAGCACCCCAAAAACCGTCTTCCTGAAAGATTACAACCACATGATCGAAGTCGTTTTTTGTGGCTTCTAGGTGAACCAAAAATGGTTTATATCCATGCAAAGAAAGTATATATGCGCCGAGCAAAGCTCCTTCAAAACAATGTACTTTACCAAAACGCATTGCTAAAAGCGGAGAGCGAATAGTGTCTTTTCCGTCTTCTTCAAAATTAAACGGCAAGGTGTTGAGGTAGGATTGAATTTTTCCTGGTGTATTGAGCCTTTTGAAAAGTGATTTTTCTTTTTTTGAAAAATCCGTCATGGTTTAGTCTCTGCGACCGTAAAAATGCGCCACAACAACGACCATCAAAAGTCCCAACAAAGCTGCTAGTGATAAACTCGGAATAGAAATCAAACCGCCGAACTCGCTGACAAGGCGTTGTGAGCAAGAAACTCCTGTCGCATCACATGGCGCATTGCT
>JBKBJD010000022.1:6961-7925 GCA_046294035.1 Minisyncoccia bacterium | reverse complement strand
TCGTAGTTTCTGGCAAATTAATGCGGGGCAATCTGGTCCTACTTTCTTCTTTTAAAGAAAGTAGAGATGCTCTCAATATAGCGGCGGCGCTTGAGCTTTGTCACTCTATGCTGTTGATACATGATGATATTATAGATATGGACCTATTGCGTCGAGGGCATCCAGCCATCCATGCTCTTTATATGAAAGACGTCCGCATACGCTCTACGGTGCGTTCGCATTATGGGGTGAGTCAAGGGATTTGCCTTGGTGATATTGGTTTTTTTATAGCGTTTAGTTTGTTGAGCGAACTTTCGCACCCAAAGGCTGAAACTATACGAACCTTCTTTATGCAAGAAATGATGCGCGTTGGTTTTGGGGAGATGCAAGATGTGTATTTTGGTTTGACTGATCAAGAGCCACAAGCAACAGATATTCTCTCTATGTATACGGCGAAAACGGCAAGGTATAGTATTAGCCTACCTATAGCTCTAGGTATGTATTTGAGGGGTTTACCAGAGAGGTTTATCAAGCCGTGTATTACTATCGGTGAATATCTAGGCACTGCTTTTCAGCTCAAAGATGATGAATTGGGTCTTTTTGGAGATTCGACAGCGACTGGTAAGGGGGTATGGAAGGATGTCGAGCAAAATAAAAAAACTATATTACGGCATTTATTGTTTACAAGCTCTACTAGAGCCGAGCAAGCAAGGCTCAAAAAAATATTTGGCCATCCTATTTTAGCATCAGAAGATCGTGAGTTTGTTTTATCGCTGTGTCAGAAATATAAAGTACGAGATACCGCCAGAGAAATGTCGCAAGATCTTCTGAGAAAAGCTGAAAAATCTATGAAGAAAATTCCAAAAGAGTATCAAGAGATATTCGAATTTATTATTGATTTCAATAACACTCGGATTAAATAAAATGGCTATTAATTCTATTTTAAAAATGTCACGCCCAAGATTTTGGTTGTACTTGGCTGGGC
>JBKBJD010000022.1:0-6951 GCA_046294035.1 Minisyncoccia bacterium | reverse complement strand
GGCCTTTCTTGGTGGGATACACAGCAAGCATCTACAACCTGGAATCTTTTTCAGATTGGAGATTTTGGGTTTTGCTGTTTTATTTTTTAATCCCTGCAAATATTTTATTGTACGGAGTGAATGATATCGCCGACCAGGATACAGATGCTTTTAATACCAAGAAAAACAACAAAGAAGGGAAATTGGTAGACTACCAGAAACTAGCAGTATATATAGCGTTAGCTGTATCAGGACTGTTTTCTGTAGGAGTTTTTTTTGTTCTACCGGTAGAGGTGCGAACCCTGTTTATTTTATTTATTGTATTATCTTTGGGGTATAGTTTGCCACCTATTCGTTTAAAGGCAAAACCTTTTTTAGACTTTCTTTCAAATGTTTTATATGTCCTTCCAGGTTTTATCGGCTTTATGATTCATCAAGATGTGTCACCCAATATGTGGGTTTATCTAGCATCAGCTTTCTGGGCTTTTGCGATGCACCTCTTTTCAGCTATACCAGACATAGAGCCAGACAAAAAAGCAGGTTTGCTTACAACTGCTGTTTTTTTAGGGCACCAGAAAAGCCTGGTGCTGACTTTGTTTTTATGGACGGCTTCATTTGTCTTCATCGCCTATAGTGGAGTTTTAGGAAATTTTTTATATATATATTTGATTTATCCTATTTTACCTTTCCTTTTGTTAACTAGAAAAAATATAGATATTGGTCGTGTGTATTGGGCATATCCATTTATCAACGGAATTCTGGGCTTTTTATTGTTTCTTGTAGCCTGGTTTAGTTAAGATATATGAAAATATCTATTATTATACCAAGTTTAAACGAAGAGCAATTTCTGCCGGATTTGGTTCTAGATATCAAGAACCAGACCTTGCTACCATCAGAAGTTTTGGTAATTGATGCTCAATCGAGAGATAAGACCGTAGAAAAAATACAAGAAATTGGGTTACCTTTTTTGCAGGTTATATCTACCGCACCAAATATTGGAGCCCAGCGTAGACTAGGTGGGGATAGGTCCTCAGGTGACTTGCTCATATTTTTAGATGCTGATATTCGACTTGATCCGGATTTCTTAGCTTCTGTTGTCACGGAGATGAATATACACAAATTGGATATCGCATGTCCTACATATGTGCCGTATACGAAAAACCAATACAGTGGAATGCAGCAGAGCGCTATGCCGATTCGTTTCATCTACAAGTTTTTTGACCTATTATTTTTTTGTTTTCAAAAAATATCACCTTCAGGCGCAGGGTCATGTATTTGTGTTAAGAAAAATATCTATACCAAGGTTGGGGGTTTTCGTACAGATTTAAAATTTGATGATATAGAATTCATACGCCGGGCGTCGTGCGCAGGAAGATTTGGAAAGCTTATAAAGAAGGTTTACGTCTCTGACCGAAGATTTGTGAGATATGGCATACTCCATTCTGTATTTGTTTATCTAGTGCTTTCTGTGTTTTTCTTGTTCAATGCATACAAAATCGCTGAGGTTGTAAAGTACTCTTTTGCAGATTACAGCAAGAAATAAGATTTTTTTTGATGAAATATAAATTTTTTACAAGTTCAAAAAAAGCATGGCGTGGCATGTATCAAGATATCACCAAAGCAACACAGAGTATTTTTCTTGAAATGTATATATTTGAAGATAATACTGAGCTTGATTTTGTGACGCTTTTTATACAAAAAGCTCGATCTGGAGTAAAAGTTAAATTGCTATTTGATAAATTTGGTAGTTACGGTTTATCAGATAAAAGTATTAAACTTTTGCAAAAAGAAGGTATTGAAATATATTTTTTTAGTCAATTCTGGCATCGGGTCCATAGAAAAATTTTAATTATTGATGGGCGTATTGCATTTATCGGAGGAGTGAATATCTATCAACACGCAGCGTCTGCTCTGGATCTAATGGTGCGGGTCGAAGGAAAAATTGCGTATCAAGCCGCGCGAATTTTCGCAAAGGATTATGAAATAGTTGGTGGTAAGGATGCTAGAGTGCTTACTTTTAGGCGTAAAAAGAGTTTTAAAAAGATCAAAGCATGGTTTATAGAGCACTCGCCGTTTCGTAAAAAATTTGCTTTAAAACAGGCTTATGTGAAAGAGATTGGTAATGCAAATAAAACGGTTGTGATTATAACCCCATATTTTGCCCCCAACCGTACTTTTATCGCTTTGTTGCACCAAGCCATTTTGAGGGGAGTAGAAGTCAAGATTTTAATTCCACAAAAAACCGAACATATTTTTTTAGATAAATGTAACTATTTTTATTTATCCAAGATTGCTTCTTTGGGTGTTCAGTGTTTCATGCTTCCTCAAAGAAATCATGCAAAGGTTTTGTTGATAGACGACAATCTGGCCTTGGTGGGCTCACAAAATGCTGATTTTTTGTCCATGGAGCTAAATGCTGAAGCCGGTATCATGATTACTGACACGCCAACTGTACAAAAAATACACGTTATTTTTAACAGATGGCAAAGTAATGCTGTTTTGTTCGACAATCGTGTTTTTGTGATTTCTAGGATTGACCGTATTTTGGCTTATATTTTACGTTTCTTTATTTCTTTGCTTTAGTTTTATCAAATTCTTTTTATCTTTTGAGCGAATTCAGACACCAGCATGCGAGCAAGTTCGTGGATTTTCTCCATAGTTTCTTTTTTGTAGATGAGTCCTCTTGTGTAAACAAGTATCTTGTCATCTACAAATTCAAAAGTGAATCCTTTAGCTAGGTCTATGAACTTGACCATGATATCTGGGGTAAATATTTGGAAGACTTCTATTTCATAATCTTCCGGTACATATACTTTGAAGTATTTATGGAAATCACCTTCCATTTTTATTTCACGACCGAAGCCGTTTTGGAATCCATCGTATAGGTTGCCTGGCCCAAAACGCATTTGTCTAGAAAGTATCAAGAAGCGGCGCAAATTTGCATCGTACTTTAATTCACAGACAGAGAAGGTGACATGCCTTTTATGTTTTCCGTGTCCTATGATTGATCTAAAATCAAAAAATCTGACCGGATGTTTTTCAATACTACCACTGATCACATGGCTAACGCGTCGACTGTGACCAACTTGAAGATACAAGGAGGGCAGGCTTTCAACTGATCCGCTACCTAGATAGTTATACCCATGTTCCAAGGCAAAACGTTTTAGCATTTTTTTGCGCTTGATTTGTAAGATAATGCCCAGTGCGATACCAGAAAAAATCAATATAAATATGAATATTGGCCCAAAGTTGATTGTGTTTTGTAGTTCCATGGCATCCATTATACACTTTTTTATTTTTGTGTATTAGGGGTATAATATAGGTATGGAACAAAAAAGATATGTGAGCGCACTTATTATTAGTTTAGCAGTTGTTTTGTTTGGGGCTATGTTTGCCTTATCTGCTTATAGTTTTTCTAAGTATGGCTCATATGTTGAGGTAAAAGGACTTTCCGAACGTATTGTAAAAGCCGATACAGCCACTTGGACTATTGGTTTTGATGTAAAATCAAATAATATTACAGCTCTGTATGCTGAAGTGGATCGAAACAAAAAGACTATAGAGTCTTTCCTGTTGGAAAAAGGATTTGAAATATCAGAGATAAATATGGCCCCAGTGAATATTTATCAAGATACCTACCGAGAAGCTTTATTTAGATATAATGCTATGGCGCAAATATCCCTTTACACTAAGAAAGTAGATGCGGTAAAAGAAGCTTCAAAAAATACACTACCTCTTTTAGAGAAAGGTATCGTGATGACAAACAGTGGTGTGCATTTTGAATTTTCTGATATTAACAGTATCAAGCCAGAGATGCTTTCTGAAGCTATCCAAAATGCTAAAGCATCTGCGTCTGAGTTTGCTAATGCGTCTGGTGCAAAGGTGGGGGGGATCGCTCGTGCAAACCAAGGGGTCATAGATATCAGTGAAAAAGATCCAGGTAGCCCTGAATACAAAAAGGTGCGAGTAGTTTCAACCGTGCGTTTTATATTAAAATAATACATGTCTGAAAGTATTAAATTTTGGCTTGGTTCTATCATGGTTTTCGCTTTATTAGGCGGATTGGGTTATTTTGCTTTTAGCAGTATTGATTCGGGTAGCGAATATGTGAGTCAGTCCAAGCTGCAAACTTTGATAGACGAAAATCAATCTCTTCGAGAAGAAATAAAAAAACTTGAGACAAAATTAGAATCCTATGAACCAAAGTTGGTAGAACAAGAACCAATACCTACATCGAATTCACAAGTAATCGAAAAAAATACGGAGACAAAAACTTATAAATATTCTGCGCTCATCAGCGAGTTGGAGGCATTGGTAAAAGACAATATCCAAATGAAGCTAAAGTCACGCGGGACCAGGGTTGGTACCGTACAAAACTTCCTAAATATTTATAATAATACATCAAATAAAATTGATAATGATTATGGTGAGAGCACCAAGAAGGCCGTTGCTGCCTTTCAGAAGGCGGTAGGAATCTCTGCCACAGGGGAGGCTGGTCCTGCGACTTTTACCAAGATGATAGAGTGGCTCAAGAAACAGGGTTAATTACAAATAAAAAATAATTTCATGCTAAAAGGATTTAAACAATTTATCTTAAGAGGCAATGTTGTAGATCTTGCCGTGGGTGTGGTTATAGGTGCTTCCTTTGGTCAAGTGGTGACTTCTTTGGTGGAGAACGTGTTGACGCCGCTTATTGGGGCGATAGCTAAAATACCTGATTTTTCAAATCTTTCTTTCACTATCAATAGTAGTAAGTTTATGTACGGTAGTTTTCTGAATGCCTTGATTTCTTTTATCCTTGTGGCTGCTGCGATATATTTTTTTGTTGTAACACCTATTAATACTCTTATAGCAAAGACTAAAAAAGAGGCACCGATTGACCCAACTACAAAAAAATGCCCAAAGTGTTTGAGTGAAATACACAAAGATGCTACTCGTTGTGCTTTTTGTACAGCTGATATAGCTTAGAGTGGTAGCTCCATATAAAAGGTAGCTCCCATATCTTTGCCTTTTGATGTGGCATAGATTTTACCATGATGGCGACGAATTATCTTTTTTGATAGATAGAGCTTTAGCCCCATACCATCAGGATTCATTAGAATTGCTCTTTTGCTGCGATAAAATCTATTGAATACGCGAAATCGTTCCATTCCAGCAAAACCCATGCCAGTGTCGCGCACATATAAAGTCAAAACTTTGCCATCGATCTTGTAGTCAATGGTTATCTTGCCTCCTTTGGGGGTATAAAAAATAGCATTTTCAATTAAGGCATCTATCACAAAAGTAATCTTTTTTAAATCAAGAGTTAGCATCGGTGCATCCTTGAAGGTAGACATATCAAACAATAATCCACGTTTATTTATTTCAGATCGATATTTTACGATCGTGTGTTCTATAATGTCACGGATCGAAGTAGCTTGGAAAAAGTAACCAGATCTATCGTTGATATTCTTTATGCCGGCAAATAAATCAACTATATCTAAAATACGAGTTGTGGCATTTACTATATCTTGCACATAGAGAGCGCGTTCGTTTGTCGGCAGGTCTTTTTCTAGTTCTTTTGAATACCACATAATGCGGGTAAGTGGAGTGCGAAATGTGTGGTTCACAATGGATGTGAATTCATATTCCATTTGTTCGGTTCGGTAGTATAGGAAGATGAATTTGAAGCCGATAGCCAAAACGCTAGGCACTATAATGATAGGGATTAGATAAGGGGAAAGCCCAAATTCGCTTGTTAGAGCATCGTAACTCCAGGTTATGTAAATTATAAAAACCAAATAGAATAACAAAAAAAAGCCTTTCATGATTTGCCACAGCATTTTCATATTTTCATTATAGCAATATGGTGGAAAAACTCAAAAATTGACCTGCTATTGTTTGTGGTATAATACAAGCATGAAGATAAAACTATTAGCAAAAAAAATGGAGGCAACTGAGGCTATAAAAGACTACGTCCTAAGACGTGTCACTAACCTCAGTAAATTACTCACTAAATTAGAAGATAAGGGGGGAGAGGTGGTGGTGAATTTCGAGGTCAGCAAGAAAACCAAGCACAAAGCCGGACCCGTGTTTCATTCTGATTGTGTGGTGCTAATCGATGGGAAGAAGTTTTATGCATCTAGTGATCAAGAAGACTTGTATGCTGCGATTGATGAAGTAAAAGAAGTGCTTTTCCGTGAGATAAGTCAGACTAAGGACAAGAAACAAACCCTAAAGACTCGAGGTGCGCGAAGCGTTAAGAAAATGATGAAGGGCCTCTCAAAGAGAAATCCTCAGACTGGTACATATTCGAAAAAGAAAAATTAGTATGCCCTTTCTTTACCGCCCTCGGGTATAATCTTTTTTATTACAAACTTACCTTCAAGAAGCGTGGCGTCAGTGATGATGACACGCTTCTTGTTTTCGTCAAAGTAATATATTCGTGGCCATTTATGGTAGGCGCGAAATTTGTTGTAGGTGAACTTAGGGTCATCTTTGAAAGGATCTACTAGCCCGTCTTCTTTCTTTATTTTTTTACAAAATGTCGCTTGTGATTCGTCTTGTGCGTGAGGCTGTATCTTCTGCTCTAAAATATCTGGCAATTTTTTGACTAGTAATTCGCCACCAATTTGTATAAGTCTAGCGCGTAATTCTTCGGTGGTTTCTGTTGGTAGTATTTTAACTTTTTCTTCCGCAATGATTGGACCTGCGTCCATTTTGAATTCCATTTGTTGGATTGATACTCCGGTTTCTGTGTCACCATTTAATATTGCAGATTCGACAGGGGATGCGCCTCGATATTTGGGCAGTAGAGAATAGTGTATATTTATTGATCCTAGTCTCGGTGACATAATTAATTCTTCTGGCAGAATTTTGCCATAGGCAACAACAATACATAGGTCTATCTCCCCAGAAAATACTAATTTTTCTTCGGTACGGAATTTTTGAAGCTTAAAAATTCCTGAAGTTGGGTGGCCGGGGGGAGCCCAA
>JBKBJD010000021.1:0-8272 GCA_046294035.1 Minisyncoccia bacterium | reverse complement strand
TATCTAAGAATAAATAATATGAAATTCAAAAAAGTAGACAACGTAATAGTCATTTCTGGTAAAGATAAAGGAAAAAAAGGATCTATCGTCCGAGTTTTGAGAGATGATAATAAGGTGGTAGTTGAGGGAATTAATTTGACCAAGAAACACCAGCGCCCTCGCAAGTCTGGAGAGAAGGGTAGTATCATAACTATGGCTATGCCAATCAATGCTTCAAATGTGATGGCAATCGATCCAAAAACCGGCAAACGTTCAAGGGTAGGTTTTAAAATGGTCGGCGATAAAAAAGTAAGAATCGCACGTAAGAGCGGTCAGGAAATATAAAACTACTATGGCATACAAAACTGTAAAAGAAAAAGAAAGCATGGCTTTTGATATAATGAAAGATGCTTTCGGATATAAGAACAAAATGTCTGCACCTCATTTGGTAAAGGTGGTGCTAAATGTTGGTACTGGTACCTACATGAAAAAAGATAAAAATAAGAACACTGATATTGCAGCTCGTCTTGCAAAAATCACTGGCCAGAAACCAGCACTGAAGGGTGCTAAGAAATCTATTGCTTCTTTCAAGATTCGCCAAGGTGATCCAGTGGGTGTGAGTGTTACCCTGCGTGGTGCACGTATGTATGGATTCCTAGAAAAGCTTTTTAATGTGGCTTTGCCTCGTACCAAAGACTTTCGTGGAGTAAACAAGTCAGGAGTTGATAATATCGGAAACTTCACTATCGGTATCAAAGAACACACTATCTTCCCAGAAACTGCAGATGAAGATGTGCGAGATTTGTTTGGTTTGGCGGTTACAATCGTTTCAACAGCTAAAAATAAAAAGGAAGCAACAACTTTCTTTGAGCTTTTAGGAGTTCCTTTTAAAAAGGAGGAAGGGAGATAGTTTGACATTATTAAGAATTTTGTTAGTATAGTCGCAAGGTAGTACTAGCTTGTAATCCGTTTTTCTCCTTAAGCTTACATAGGTTTAAGAAAAAAAACGAGATATTACACTCTAAAAATACCTAATATTATTTTATATGGCAAAAACATCAGTCATAGCACGTTCACTAAAGAAACCAAAGTTTTCCACCCGAGCAAAAAATCGGTGTTTTCGTTGCGGTCGAGGAAAGGGCTTCATGAGAGATTTCGACCTATGTCGTATCTGTTTTCGTGAATTAGCTAACGAGGGTAACTTACCAGGAGTACGCAAGTCTAGCTGGTAATCAATAAAACTATATGGATACAATATCGAACATGATAATATCGATCAAGAATGCGCAGGCGCGTGGACACCACACTGTTTCCATTCCTTTTTCGAAATTAAAGAACACAATAGCAGAATGTCTTGTAGCTGAAGGATATCTATCTTCAGTAGCAAAGAAGGTTAAAAAAGGTAAAAATGAACTTGAACTTGGTCTTGTATACACAGAAGCTGGTAAGCCAAAGGTTGTACATACTGAACGTATTTCAAAGCCATCTCGTCGTGTTTATTTTGGTGTAAAAGATATAAACAAAGTACGTGGAGGCACAGGATTGTTGGTTCTTTCCACACCAAAGGGTATATTAAGTGGAGCAAAGGCTCGAAAAGAGCAGGTCGGCGGTGAGGCATTATTCAAAATTTGGTAAATATCATGTCTAGAATAGGAAAAAAAGAAATCCAAGTGCCCAAAACTGTAAAGATCTCTTTTGATGCGGGTATTATGACAGTGACTGGATCAAAAGGATCTGTGAAAAAGGTTTTTCGTGATGATATTACTATCACCATCGATGCTGATAAAATAACTCTCGCACCAAAGCGTAATGACAAATTTTCAAAAGCACTTTGGGGAACATACGCTTCACATATCATGAATATGATAAATGGTGTAGAAAATCCATACCAAAAAAGACTCATTCTGGAGGGTGTTGGTTTCAAATCTGAAGTAAAAGGTAAGGAGCTTCATCTTGCGCTTGGTTTTTCTCATCCAGTTGTTGTAGCTATCCCAGAAGGTCTAACTGTTACTGCTGAAAAGAACAACATAACCGTGACAGGAGTAGACAAAGAAGAAGTAGGAGCATTTACTGCAGCCTTGCGAGCACGTAAAAAGCCAGAACCATACAAGGGTAAAGGTTTTCGTTACGATGATGAAGTTATTAGACGTAAGCAGGGTAAGAAAACAGCCTAATTAAACTATCATGCAAAAGAAACAAGAAAAAAGAACACGACTAAAGAGTAAGATCCGAGCAAAGGTTTCTGGTGTTGCTACTCGACCAAGACTCTCTGTTTTTCGCTCAAACCGTTTTATTTACGCTCAGATTATTGATGACCAAAAGGGTGTAACACTTGCATCGGCAAGTGATGTAAAAACAGAAAAGGGTACCAAGCTAGAAAGAGCAAAGATGGTGGGTGAGGCGATTGCTAAAGCTGCTCTCTCAAAGAAGATTAATGAAGTTGTTTTTGACCGAAATGGTTTCAAATACACTGGCCGAATCAAATTAGTTGCTGATGCTGCACGCGAAGCAGGATTAAAATTTTAATAATTACTCATGGATAAAAAAGAAGGAAAAAAGAATAATCATAAAGCTTCCTTTATGAAACCAAAGCCGGAATTTGACCAGAAGATCGTAAGTATCAGACGAGTTACTCGTGTGGTTGCTGGTGGTCGCCGATTTTCTTTCTCTGTAGCTCTTGTAGCTGGAGATCGAAAAGGTGGTGTGGGTCTTGGTCTCGGTAAGGCAGGGGACACAGCTCTTGCTATCAATAAAGCACTTCGCGACGCAAAGAAAAATATGATCAAGCTTTCTTTGAATAAAAATTTCTCCATACCACACGAATTGTCTGCAAAGTACGGTAGCTCAAAAGTAAAAATCATGCCAAACAAAGGACGTGGACTTGTGGCGGGTACTGTGGTGCGAGATATCATAAAGCTTGCTGGTATCCGTGACGTAACTGCCAAAGTTTTGGGTGGTACAAAGAATCGTCTCAATAACTCTAAAGCTGTTATGGAAGCACTCAAAGAAATTTCTACAAAATATCAAAAGACTGTAAAAAGTGAAGGTGAAGCAAAGACATTAGCTGAAAGCGAAGCACGTAATTAATTAACGAGCCATGCAAATCAACGAATTAAAAAGAGTACATAAAAATAAAAAAGATCGAGTTATCGGTCGTGGTGGTAAACATGCCAAGACTTCTGGTCGTGGTGGTAAGGGGCAGACTGCTCGTGCTGGTAACAAGCGTCGTCCGGAACTCCGAGATATAATTAAAAAGTTGCCAAAACTACGTGGGTACAGCTTCAATTCTCGTATTGGTGAGATTGTAATAGAGGCAAAAGAGGGAGAGAAGTTTAGCGAAATTCGCAAACGTACCAATACAAAAGGTGGTAAAATAGTTATAAAAAAATAATGCAAAAATTTTGGAGCAAAATTAAATTGATTTGGACTGACAAAGCGCTCCGCAAGCGATTGTTTTTCGTAGTTGGAGCACTTATTTTGTTTCGTTTGTTGGCAGCTATTCCGGTACCAGGTATCGACACTCTACAACTCAACAGGTTTCTTTCCAACAATCAATTTTTTGGTATTTTAAATTTGTTCTCAGGTGGAGGTTTGTCTAATCTGTCTATTATCATGCTCGGTGTCGGTCCGTATATCACAGGATCTATCATTATGCAGCTTCTTACTATCATGGTCCCTGCATTAAAACGAATGCACCAGGAAGAGGGGGAGATTGGACGTCGCAAGTTTACACAATACTCACGCATGCTAACTGTGCCACTTGCTTTTATCCAGGGTTACAGTTTGATTGCTGTACTAAAAACTCAAGGTATTTTGACTGATTTAACTGCTTTTGAGCAGATGACTAGTCTGTTTGTGATTGTGGCTGGTTCGGTGCTTGTTATGTGGCTTGGCGAACTCATGTCTGAGTTTGGTATTGGTAATGGTGTATCAATGATTATCTTTGCTGGTATAGTAGCCGCTTTGCCTTCTCAGGTTGCACAACTTCTATTTACTTTCGATGTTGCTCAACTGCCTATGTATATCGCTTTTGTGGTAATAGGTATTTTGGTTATTGCTGGGGTGGTGGTAGTAACGGAAGCAGAGCGCCCAATTTCTGTTACTTATGCTAAGCGTGTCCGTGGTAATAAAGTATACGGTGGTGGTTCTACTTATATACCACTTCGTGTAAACATGGCTGGTGTTGTACCCATCATCTTTGCACTTTCTATACTGCTTTTCCCAACCATGATAGGTAATGTACTGCAAAATGCAGCCAACCCAACATTGGCTAAGATTGGGACATCTCTAGCAGGATTTTCTCAGACCTCATTGCTTTATGGAGTATTGTACTTCTTGTTAGTGTTTATGTTTACTTATTTTTATACTGCGGTTACTTTTGACCCACAGGCTTTATCTGAAAACCTACAAAAGAATGGTGCTTTTATTCCAGGTATCAGACCAGGAGCATCTACCGCAAGTTATATATCAAAAGTACTTTCAAGAATTACATTACTCGGTGCACTTTTCCTTGGATTTATTGCGATTTTACCTATAATCATGCAGAGTATCACAGGCGTAGCAAGTCTTGCTCTTGGTGGTACAGCATTGCTTATCGTTGTGTCCGTAGTGCTTGATCTTATCAAAAAAGTGGATGCACAGGTATCCATGCGAGAATACTAAAACTATTTAACAAAAAAAACCCGACACTTGGTCGGGTTTTTTTGTTTTATTGGTTAAGCCAATTTTTATAGGCACTGACTATTTCCTGAACTACTTCCTCTAGACTGCTTTTGCTTGTATCGAGTATCAGATCATACATAGCTGGGTCACTATTATCGACTCCGTATAAATCCATATAGCGCTTATTTTCACTTGCCAGTCGAGTCATCATTTTCTCGTAGACTGCTTCTTCATCTATTTCGTGTTCACTTGCTTGGCGTAGTTTATCTGACTTTAGGCTTTGCATAATACGATCTTTTGCTATATCTGGTGGCAGATCTAGGTATACTTTAAATGAGCTCGGTATCCAGTGAAAAGCCATGCGTGAATCAATGACCAAATCTTCGAGTTCACCTGTTTTTCGCACTTCTTCATCGATATCAAAATCTATTTGTTTGTCGGTCTCAGCTAAAATATTTAACTCAGTAATAGAGATACCTCGTTTTACCGCCATACGACGCATGAAATCTCCAGAAGAAAATCGTTGGAAACCAAGTTCTTGAGCTACCCCTGTCGCAGCGCTTGATTTGCCACTCCCAGGTTTGCCGTTGATAGTAATAATCGTCTTTTTCATGCCCTATTAAAGCATATTTGGCTTAAAAAATAAAATTTGATTTTAAGGCATTTTTACTGTAATGTAGAAATCATGAGTCAGCCTAAAACATACGTCTTTTTTGGCATTATTGGTTCCGGAAAAGGAACCCAAATTGACCTCCTTAAAAAACTTTTTAAAGACAAATATAACCAAGAAAGTGTATATGCTTATCCTGGGGCGATGTATAGAAAGTTAATAGAAGATGGCAACCATTTCGGTAATTTAGTGAAAGCTTCTATGGATCGCGGGGAATTGCAGCCAGACTTGTTAACTACCTCACTCGTAGTGAACGTTTTAATTAATTCATACACTCCAGATAAAATACTATTCTTTGATGGGTATCCTCGAACTATTGAGCAATCTAAAAGTTTTGAAACGCTTGTTGATATATTGAGTATTAACGAAATTGAAGTTGTGTATATCGAACTAAGCAAAGAAGAAGCTATGCGCAGGAATTTGGCCCGGGGTCGTACCGACGACACCGAAGAGGCGATCAATAAGCGTTTTGATGAGTATGTAAATAATGTAGTACCAGCAATGAAATATTTTGAAGGTAAACCTAATTATTCCATTCATACAATCAACGGTGATCAGAGTATTGAGAAGGTCCATGAGGATATTATTAAAGCATTAAACATCTAGCATGGAAGAAGAGAGAATTGTAATTTCATTAGGAGGGTCGCTCATTGTACCAGAAGATATCGACTCTGAATTTGTTAAGAAGTTTAAAGAAACAATTCTCTCCCACATTAAAGCAGGGAAAAAGTTTGTTATTATAACCGGTGGTGGACGCACAAGCCGTAAATACACTGATGCGCTTTCGGTAATCATGGAGGAAATTACCACCAAGCAACTAGACTGGCTTGGTATTTATGCGACCAGATTAAATGCTCATATGCTTCAAATGGCGATAGGAGAAGAATACGCTAAGCGTGAAATAATTGAAAATCTGGATGAAGAAATTGACTTCTCTACACCTGTCCGTATTGGTGGTGGCACAAGACCTGGGCATAGTTCAGATGGTGCGGCGGTTGAAATAGCAAGAAAGATTGGCGCAAAAACCATAATAAATTTATCCAATATTGACCATGTTTATGATTCTGATCCACGCAAAAACACAAATGCTACTAAGTTTGAAAAAATTTCATGGGATCAATACATTGATTTGATTCCAAAAGAATGGTCTCCTGGTCTTTCGACTCCTTTTGATCCAATTGCGTCTAGAGAGGCCCGAGAAGCTGGTATACAAGTAGTGATTATGAATGGAAAACCAACAGACAATCTTGATATGTATTTATCTGGAGGAAAGCTCGAGGGTACCTTAATTAGCTAATATGACAATCATTATAAAAACAAAACAAGAAATAGAGAATTTGCGCGTTGCGGGAAAGCATTTGGCACAAGTTCTTCAAAAGGTAAAAGAAAAAGTAGTACCTGGCGTGTCTACAAAAGAACTGGACATTTATGCTGAGAAGTTAATACGCGATCTTGGTGACACTCCTGCGTTTTTAAATTACAAGCCGGCTGGAGCTCGTACTCCTTTTCCGGCGAGTTTGTGTGTATCGGTCAACGATGAAGTAGTGCACGGATTACCTAAAGCAAATAGAATACTTAAAGAAGGGGATATTATATCTATCGATCTTGGTTTGAAGCATGAGGGTGTTTTTGCTGATCACGCTATGACCGTGCCGGTGGGTGAAGTGAGTGAATCGCTTAAAAAATTACTGGAAGTTACAGAAAAAGCGTTATATGCAGGTATCGAGGCTGCACAACCAGGATACCATACTGGCGATATTGGTGCTGCGATAGAAGGTTATGTAAAGCCATATAAATACGGTATTGTTGATATTTTAGCGGGTCACGGGGTGGGTAGGTATATCCACGAAGATCCATATATTCCAAACTTCGGCAAACCTGGCACCGGCGCAAAACTTGTTCCAGGTATGGTAATAGCTATAGAACCGATGCTTAATATGGGATCTAAAAATGTATTTTTAGATGACGACGATTGGACATTTAAGACGTCTGATGGAAAACGCAGTGCTCATTTTGAACACACCGTGCTTATCACTGAAGATGGTCCTGAGATACTCACATTCCCATAGATTTTTATCATTCTTACATCAGAAATTTGATGTATAATAGAATAAATGGATAGCTTTTCTTTTAAAGGTATGCCAAAGTTTAAAACTCCCGAAGAGGAGCTTGATTTTTTGCGTGCACATGTTGCCGAAAAAGAGAAAGCACTGATTGATGCTGGTCACTTCGAACACGCACAAGAAAAGGCGATTACACACACTATTTCTGAGTATAAAAAGATGCCACTTGAAGCAGTGGTGCATAGCGAGCACGCTATTTCAGAAAATGACACAGAAGGTATTGTGCTTAAACTAAAACCAGAAACACATGACATTGTAATGGAAGAACTGTTGGGGTTGCTTCTTACTAAAGGTATTCGGAACGCTCTTTCTGTAGTCCAATCAATGAACAATCCTCATATTGATGATGATTTTCATCGGTTGCTCATACAGTATTTAAAAACTGGTCAAATAATTTCCGGTCTTAAAGAGGGTACACCGCTATGGAAAGAATTACATATGACTTTGTTTGAGGTTACCCTGCCTCCGGCACGTGAAGATAGCGAAAAGTCTAAGGGTTTTAAAGAATTTATTGGTGCTATGGAGCAATTTTATGCAGGCATGCATTCTATTGCTGAAGACCCAAGAAATCTGAAGGAAAATTACTTCACTCTTGAGATAGCTCTTTCCAGCTCTTCTGATGAGGTGGTGATTTATGCCGGAATACCAAATAAACATGTATCAATGTTTGAGAAACAGGTTTTAGCATTTTATCAAGATGCAAAAGTGGTTGAAGTAAGTGATGATTATAATATTTTTAACGATGAAGGGGTGTCGGCGGGAGCATATGCGGCTTTTCTGGAGCGACCAGTTTTACCTATCAAAACATACGAAGCTATAGACCACGATCCGATGAATA
>JBKBJD010000020.1:3251-8488 GCA_046294035.1 Minisyncoccia bacterium | reverse complement strand
TCTGGGATTGGCCTCTTTACAAGCAAGAAAATAGTAGAGGATCATGGTGGCAAAATGTGGTTTGAGAGCGGAGAAGGCGAAGGTACTACCTTTTTCTTTACCCTACCGATTCACAAATAGCGTATTGCACCCTTAGATATTCACAAGTATAATTACCCTATGGCAAAAACAATACTTGTAATAGAAGACGATAATTTCCTATCAGGCCTTGAGGCAAAGAAATTAAAAGAAAAAGGCTATGAAGTTCTCACGGCTGCAAATAGTGATGAGGCGTTCAAGGCTATTTTAGATGCAAAAGGATCAGTGGACCTGGTATTACTCGATCTTATGCTACCTGGCGTAGATGGGTTTGAGATTTTGCGCAACATTCGCAAAGATGAAGTTGTGGGCAAGGTGCCTGTTATCGTCTTTTCAAATCTATACGAAGAAAAGGATGTCAAAGAAGCAACCAAACTCGGTATCGCTAATTTTATGGTCAAATCCAATTTCACCCTCGATGAATTGATAGAAAAAATTAAAATGTTGATTGGTTAAAAAATTATGGCACGAGCAATACTCATAATCGAAGACGACAACTTTCTCCAGGGTCTTGAAGCCAAGAAAATGAAGAAAGAGGGGTACGATGTATATACCGCAGGTAATAGCATAGAAGCTTTTCGTATTCTAGATAAAAAAATAAAAATTGATATGATTTTGCTTGATCTTATGTTGCCAGACGTGGATGGGTTTGAGATTTTGCGCAAGGTGCGTCAAATGCCCGAGACATCCTCTACTCCAGTCATAGTTTTTTCGAACCTCTCCGAAGAAGCAGATATCAAAAAAGCCCAAGAGCTTGGCATTAGTGAGTTTATGGTCAAATCCAATTTCACCCTCGACCAACTAGCCGAACAAGTAAAAACTATTCTTGGTTAAACCATGAAAATAAGTGACAAACTAGAAACCCACTTTCGCCTCGACGAAAGCACTCGACGTGCGCTCGCTCGGCTACATATATTCACTGTAGCCGATTTGCTTTTTTATTTCCCAACACATTACAGCGACATGAGCGAAGTAAAAAAAATAGTCGACCTAGCCCCAAGCGAGATGGTGACAGTAATCGGTAAAGTATCCAGTTTGAAAACAAAGAAAGCCTGGAAATCAAAAATCCCTATGGCCGAAGGCTATCTTACCGACATGACGGGTACCGTTAAAATCATTTGGTATAACCAAGCCTATCTCGCCAAAATGCTACACGATGGAGAGACTGTGAAGATGACAGGTCGAGTAACCAAAGGCACACATGGGATATATTTAGCCAATCCAGAATTTGAACGCACACTAGAGAATCCTGGTGATGTACATGATTCTCTTTTCGACAAGGGTACTGGTGAAAGTGGCATCTCCTACCCCATCTATAGAGAAACCAAAGGTATAACTTCAAAATTTATCTACCATACCATAGAAAAAATATTGAGAGAGAAAACACTTACAGAAATCGAAGACTATATACCAAAAGAAATATTAGAAAAGTACAACTTACCAACTCTGACCACGGCACTCATCTGGATTCATAGGCCACGCAAAGAAGCTGATGCTCTGGCTGCTCGTAAACGTTTTGCTTTCGAAGAAGTATTTATGATCCAGCTCGGTCGTCAGCAAGACAAGTATCACTACAAAAAAAACAAGAGTTACAAGATAGACGGGTCAGATATAGAACAATTTTTAAATCACTTCTCCTTCAAGCCAACCAAATCGCAAGCAGAAGCAATAAATACAATCTTGAGAGACATGGAGCGTGATTATCCTATGTCGAGGCTCCTTGAAGGAGATGTGGGCTCCGGTAAGACGCTCGTAGCAGCCGCAGCAGCATATGCAACTGTAAACACACGCCCAACAAACAACCAAACGGGCAAACAGCAAACATACGGAAACCTACAAGTAGCGTACATGACACCTACAGAGATCTTGGCAGTGCAGCAATTTGAGTCTTTCATCAAGAACTTTGAGCATTTAAATATAAACGTTGGCCTCATAACCGGTAGTGGTTGTCGCAAATTCCCTTCAAAAATAAATCCTAAATCTTGGACAGATATTTCAAGAAACCAACTTTTAAAATGGGTCGCAGGTGGTGAAATACCCATACTGATCGGTACTCATGCACTCATCCAAAAATCCGTAAAGTTCCGCGATTTGGGGCTCGTCATAATCGACGAACAGCACCGCTTCGGTACAGCACAAAGACAGAAATTAGTCAGGAAGGACTCCGCCGGCTGGTGGACTGCTCCTCATCTTTTATCTATGACAGCAACTCCGATTCCACGCACCCTGGCACTGACTATCTATGGAGATTTAGACCTTTCTCTAATAGCTGAAATGCCAAAAGGTCGCAAGCCTATCATCACTAATATAGTCTCTCCTGATTTACGTGACGCTACATACGAAAAAATAAAATCTGAGCTTAGAGCTGGTAGACAACTCTATGTAATATGCCCACGAATAGATGAAAACGAAGAAACAACTCTCGAAATGAAATCCGTGACAAGTGAAGCAAAAAGATTAAAAAAAGAAATATTCGAGGATTATGAGATAGGAATCTTGCACAGCAAAATGTCTAAACAAAAAAAGGAGGAGATAATGAACAAATTTGCCAAGCATGAGATAGATATACTCGTAGCAACTTCCGTGGTTGAAGTTGGTGTGAATGTGCCAAACGCAACCAATATTATAATCGAAGGCGCTGAACGTTTCGGCTTGGCCCAACTCCACCAGCTCCGTGGTCGCGTAGTTCGCAGTAGCCATCAAGCATATTGTTATGTATTTGCAGAAGCAAAATCACAGAAAACCATGGATCGACTGAACGCACTTAAAACAGCGAAAAATGGTTTTGAATTATCAGAACTCGACCTATCACTCCGTGGTGCTGGTGAATTGTCAGGTACTAAACAATGGGGTATCTCGGACCTCGGCATGGAAGCTATCAAAAACATCAAGATGGTCGAGGCTGCCCGGACCGAAGCTATACAAATAATACAAGCAGACCCAGAACTACTCTCCTACCCAACGCTGAGACTTAAAGTCGAACAGAAAAATAAACATTTCCATTTTGAATGATTTTGTAGTATAAATTACTTACTCTATCCACCCTTAGCTCAGTTGGTTAGAGCACAGAGCTTATACCTCTGGGGTCCATGGTTCGAATCCATGAGGGTGGACATTTATACACCAAAGAAAAAAGCCGATTAGTCGGCTTTTTTCTTTGGCAATATACCATGGGCGATAATAATCTTTTCATATTCTTCTTGTTCAAGAGTTTCTACTTCCATCAATTTTAGAGCAATCGCATCTAATGTCTTACGATGAGTAGCAAGCACATCTTCCGCGACCTTCAAAGCATTTTTAATAATCAATGATACTTCGGCATCAACCTTCTCGGCCAAGGCTTCAGAAAACTCTTTGGTTGCACCCTCAGACCAAGCGTTCTTAACATTCTCGGCAAGTGCAATAGGCCCAATGGCTTCTGACATTCCCCATCGGGTCACCATCGCCCGGGCTAGATTTGATGAAACCTGCAGGTCCGAAGATGGGCCCGTAGTAACGTCACCAAAAATCATCTGCTCGGCTACATAGCCACCTAAAGACATAGCGATGTCATCAAGAAATTCTTTTTTAGATTGCAACTTACGATCTTCAAGTGGTAATTTGAGAGTGTAACCACCAGCTGATCCGCGTGACACGATAGAAACCTTGTGCACTGGGTCCGCATACGGCAAGACAGAAGCGACAAGCGCATGCCCAGCCTCATGATAAGCCGTGATCTTCTTTTCGGTCTCAGTAAGCAAGTGGCTCTTTCTCTCTGGACCAAGCATAACCTTTTCAATAGCTCGAATAAGATCAAACTGTGAAACTTTCTTGCGGTTTTCACGCGCAGCCAAGATAGCGCCCTCGTTCATCACAGAATACAAATCAGCGCCCGAGAAACCAGGAGTACGTTCGGCAATTAATTTCAAATTTACATCTTCAGCCAAAGGCTTTTTGGTAGCATGAATAGCGAGGATTGCTTCACGATCTGCTCGGTCTGGCACATCAAGCACCACTTTACGATCAAAACGTCCTGGACGCACAAGTGCTGGATCAAGTACATCTGGTCGGTTGGTGGCTGCCATAACTATCACCTTATCATTTGGTTCAAAGCCATCCATTTCTACAAGAATCTGGTTGAGGGTCTGTTCGCGTTCATCATTGCCACCACCATATCCACCACCACGGGTGCGCCCAATTGCATCTATCTCATCAACAAATATTATCGCCGGAGCAGAACGCTTGGCCATTTTAAATAAATCACGCACCCTAGACGCGCCAACGCCGACGAACATCTCGACGAATTCAGAACCAGACAGATGGAAAAATGGCACCGATGCTTCGCCAGCGACCGCGCGAGCGAGCAAGGTCTTACCCGTACCAGGGCCACCAGTTAGAATCACACCCTTTGGTATCCGCGCACCAATATCCAAAAACTTCTTTGGACTTTTCAAAAAGTCTACAATTTCTTTGAGTTCTTCTTTTGCTTCTTTACAACCAGCTACGTCCCTGAAGGTAACTCGATTATTTTTATCATCCGGATCAATAATGCGAGCCTTGGATTGACCAAAACTAAATGCCTGCATCCCTGCCCCTTTGGCTGAGCGGGATAAATACCAGAAGAAAAGAATAATAAACAATATCGGTAAAGCAAATGGCAATATGTTGCCAAGCCAAAAACCAAAACCTGCTTCATTTTTGATTTCAATTTTTACATTCGCTAGAGATTCTTTAGTGACTCCATAATTGGCCAATGTCTCCGAGAGAGATGCTTCTGGTTCTTTTTTCGCTTCTTGGATAGACCCGTTGGTCATGGTAAGGGTAAGTTTCTGACCTTCTACAAGTATGGTCTGTACTTCACCCAAAGACACACTTTTCGCTACTTCAGATATAGGTATTAGGGCTGGCTTTTCTGTGCTACCAGAAAGTGCAAGGTATAAAGCTGTTAAAATCATGAAAATAAAGATAGTGGAAGCAATACTGCCCCAGAACTTTGACTCTTTCGGTTTCTTGCCTTTACCTTTTGTCTCTTCTTGGTTTAAAAATTTGAATTCCATTCCGGAATAATAGCATAAAAATCTGGTATTCTAAAGCAGAAATTATGCTAGTATGTAAGCATGGCAGTATACGCTGAAAACAAAAGAGCTCGTTTTGACTACGAGATACAGGAAAAATACGAA
>JBKBJD010000020.1:0-3241 GCA_046294035.1 Minisyncoccia bacterium | reverse complement strand
ATTGAGCTCCTCGGGACTGAAGTCAAAGCAGTGCGCACTGGCAAAGCTTCCCTTTTAGGATCTTTCGTAGTTATTCGAGGCGGAGAGGCTTTCCTCATAAACGCCAACATCCAGCCCTATCAAGAGATAAATGCACCCCAAGGCTATGACCCTCTACGCAACCGTAGGTTGCTTTTGACCAAAAAAGAAATCAAAGAATTGTCCGAGACTGAAGCCAACAAAAGCTTGACGATAGTGCCACTTTCCTTGTATAGTAAAAATCGCAAGATCAAGGCTGAGATTGCTGTCGCTCGCGGTAAAAAGAAATTTGATAAGAGAGAAACGATTAAAAAACGTGAGACTGATATCGAATTACGCCGCGAGTACAAGAGATAGGACATTGATAAACAAATATGGGACTGTCAGGCATAGACAGTAAGCAGTCGTGCCGACACGCGTGTCGAGCTGTGGGAACTCGTAAAAAGCCCACAAAAGCCTAATTGCAAAATTAGCATCTAAGGCTAAGGCAGATGTTTCTCCATACTTCGGTATGAAGGACTTTGCTTTCGCTCCAGCTTTCGCTTAGTCGAATCTGGCGTCTTGCCCATCGACTTCCGATGCATGGGTCAAGGTGTAATATTATCGGGATAAGGGGTTGCTCGTCCGCACAACTCACGAAAATTTAGGAATCGATCTTTAGATATTTTGTTCATTTAATAATCTAGGGGTCTAAAACTTTAAATGCACTACACACGTAGATCTGTCGGTGCACCCTTTCTGCACGGGGGTTCAATTCCCCCCAGTTCCACAAAATTATTGACTTTTATCGTTATATACGCTAGTATTGAGCGTAGCTTTAGCTTATAACCTTGCGTGAACGAATCAACAATCAAATACGAGCAACAGAACTTCGAGTCATAGGTGTCGACAACGAAAATCTCGGTATCTTAAGCCTCAAAGAGGCCTTGGCACAAGCTGAGGCAGCTGGCGTTGATTTGATTGAAATTTCGCCTATGGCCAACCCGCCAGTAGCGAAAATAATGGATTTCGGCAAGTATCAATATGAGCAGAGTAAGAAATTAAAGAAAACTAAGCAGGGTTCAAAAGCAACCGAGACAAAGTCTATCCAGATTAAAATCGGTACCGGAGATCATGACCTGGGCCTCAAAGCAAAAACAGCTTCCAAGTGGCTCACCGAAGGGCATCGCATCAAAATAGAACTCTTCTTAGCTGGACGTGCGAAATATATGGATGAGAAATTCCTCCGCGAAAGACTAGATCGAGTATTAAATCTCATTACCGAGCACTACAAAGTTTCTGAAAATTACAAAAGAGGTCCAAAAGGTCTCACCATTACAATAGAAAAGGCGAAATAATTTATTATTAATATTGATTCAAGTATGAAAACAAACAAATCATACACAAAGAGGCTCAAGCTTACCAAAAACGGTAAAGTGATTGCACGAAAACCTGGTTTCAACCATTTCAATGCAAAGCAATCACGTAGCTCTCAGTTAGCCGGCAAAAAAGGCACTACGTTCGTTATCAAGAACAAGCCGAAAAGCCACCTATTACCATTTAGTTAATATTTATTCATAATCTACCATGACAAGAGTAAAGAAAGGAGTTCACGCATTAAAGAGACGCCGTAGTATCTTAAAGCAAGCAAAAGGTTTCCGCCATGGACGAAGCACCAAAGAACGTCAGGCAAAGGAGGCATTGCTACACGCTGGCAACTACGCTTTTGCGCACCGTAAAGATAAAAAAGCAGATTTCCGAACACTTTGGAATTTGAAGATCAATGCTGGTGCTCGCGAAGAAGGTCTCTCCTACTCCAAACTAATCGCAGCCTTAAAGAAGAAAAATATCGCCTTAGATCGCAAGATACTCGCAGAACTTGCTGAAAATTCTCCAAAGACATTCAAAAAAGTCCTAGCTGAAGTAAAATAAAGAAAGGAAATAAATTTCTAAAAATAAAATCCCGACCATGTCGGGATTTTATTTTACTATTTTATATTCTGGGACTTTATCAGTACGAATGAGCGATACCAAGTCAGCAACCATTTTCTTTGCATCATCTCCAACCACAATCTTCTCATGAGTGCGGTGACTTTTGGCCATTATGGCTTCTAGTTCATCTCCCATCTCCCACGGTCCTTTGTAAATGCCGATGGGTTTACCGTCTTGATAAGCGACAGTAAATTGATGAATGGTGCCGATACGCCCACACCCACAAATCACCGCATCAGCCGAACGAGTAAGTAATAAATCACGTCCAGGATACCCAAAGCCGGTGTAGACGATAAGATCTGTATAGTCTAGAGGAAGTTTGTATACATCTACATGCTCTCGTTCATTGGCAGCGGGAGAAAAACCAATCACCAAGCCCCCCACTTCCTTAGCACCCATTGCTACCCAAAGAGGAAAACCAGTCGTTGCACCAGTTAAAAGCACCGCTCCTTGACGAGCTATCTCACGACCTAGTTCTTTTGCTTTATCAAGAGCGTCAATACCGCAGTGCCCTGTCTCTTCGGCGCCAGCGATACTAATCTTGAGTTGTTGGTGTCCGTGCTTTTCGTACGGATTTGATTTTAATATATCCATCTAGTAGATATTATATATCTTTTAAAGATCCAATGTCACTGTGTATCCCATATCTGGTGTCTCTGCTTCGATACCTAGGTTGTCTTTAATTTTTTGAGCGAGAAACATTGATGAACGAGGCTCACCCATAACTACAAAGACCTTCTTTAGGGTATCTTGCATACCTTCTACAAAGTTAATGAGCGCATCTGAGTCTTTGTGTCCAGAATAACCCAAAATAGTAACCACTTTTGCTTTGACCACTACGTCATCCCCAGCAATACGGATAGTCTTCACACCCTCTTGTATCAAACGCCCCATGGTTCCAGCAGACTGATAGCCGGTCAACAAAATAGTATTGTTTGGATTTGGTAAGTGTTCTTTTTCGTGGTGCAATATTCGCCCACCATTTGACATACCACTGCCGGCAATGATGACTTTCGGGTCTGGGTAATTGTGTATATTTTTTGACTCATCAGTCTTGAGGGTTGTGTGTAATCCAGGAAAGTCAAAAATATATTTATCGTGCACCATTACTTTCTGAGCTGCATCATTAAAATAATCTTTATATTGTTTAAATATTTCAGTCAAACGAATTCCAAGTGGTGAATCAAAGAATATAGGCATAATTGGGATACGTCGATTTTCCACCAAATCATTAAGCTCAAACAAAAGCTCT
>JBKBJD010000001.1:7525-20681 GCA_046294035.1 Minisyncoccia bacterium | reverse complement strand
CCTTCAAACAATGATAGGGGGTATATTTTACGACGTTTGTTGCGTCGAGCGATCAGACACTCTGATCAGTTGAATTTTAGTATAGGTTTGGCTCCTGTATTTAATGCTGTGATAAATAAATATGGCAGTGTGTATACTAATTTAAAGGAAAACGAAAATGTCATTGGTGATGAAATAAAAAAAGAGGAAGAAAAGTTTAGAAAAACATTACACAACGGTCTGAAAGAATTCGAAAAAGGTGAAGATCCGTTCATCTTGTTTACGACCTACGGTTTTCCCATTGAGCTAACCCTTGAATTAGCACAAGAAAAGGGTGTGAAGGTGGATATGGAGGATTTTAAAAAGAAGATGGAAGAACATCAGAAACTTTCTCAGACTGCTTCCGCGGGGATGTTCAAGGGTGGTTTGGCAAACCACAATGAAAAGACTATTCGCCTGCATACAGCACACCACTTATTGCTAGCTGGACTACAACAAATCGTAAGTCCTGACGTAAAACAGCGTGGAAGTAACATTACTGAGGAGAGACTGCGTATAGATTTTTTGTGTGACCACAAGCTCACCGACGAAGAAAAACAAAAAGTAGAGGATTTTGTGAATGGTAAAATAGCCGAAGACCTGACCGTGGTACGTCGTGAATTACCAAGAGAGGAAGCACTTCGCATCGGTGCTGAAATGGAGTTCGGCGCGAAATATCCAGAAGTGGTGTCGGTATACTTTATAGAAGATAAAAATGGAGAAGCGGTGTCCAAAGAATTTTGTGGTGGGCCACATGTCACCCACACAGGTGAACTTGGTAAATTCAAAATTCTGAAAGAAGAAGCTGTTGCATCTGGCATCAGACGTATCAAAGCAGTACTCGAATAATTGTCGCGTATATTTAGCCTGTGATATAATCACTAAGTGAAACTTTTTTCTAAATCCAAAAAAGCAGAAGAAACTTTAGTTTTAGTTTTTGATATTGGATCATCGTCTGTGGGTGGTGCTCTTTTTATAAAAAATCCAAACGGCGCACCCAAAATAGTATATGCCATACGTGAGACAATTCGACTAGAAACAGAGATCAATCATGAAAAGTTTCTTGCGAATACTATGAAAACCTTGCGAGAAATAGCTGGGCGTATTTGCATTTCTGGTTTTAGCAAACCAGCTGAAGTGTATTGTGTACTTTCTTCGCCCTGGTTTGCCTCTCAGACGCGGACAATTCAGCTTGAAAAAAATACACCTTTTGCTTTTACTGATAAATTGGCCAATGAGTTGATAGAAAAGGAAACAAAACTTTTTCAAGAAGAACATGCGCACCAGTATGGAGATGATTCATACAAAATTAGGTCAATTGAACTTAAAACTATGAGCACTATGCTAAATGGCTATAAGACCGCAAACCCATACAACCAAAAAGCGAAGTCTCTCGAGATGTCTATATTTATATCGATGAGCCAGGAAATATTTTTAAAGGAGATAGAGCAGTCCATTATTCGTCATTTTAATGTGCCAAACATAAAATTCGCTTCTTTTGCTATGGCTTCTTTTGCAGTGGCTCGGGATATGTTTGTGAACCAGGAGAATTTCTTGCTCGTGAATATAGGTGGTGAAGTGACTGATATATCAATGGTAAAAAAAGAAGTTATCCGCGAATCTATTTCCTTTCCGATAGGTGAGAATTTCATTATTCGTAAGCTATCCGAAGGTATGCAGGCTACCTTAGCCGAAGCCGCATCGTTCTTGTCGATTTACAGTGATGGTCATATGTCCGATACGCTTTTTCGTAAGATGGATCCAGTTATGACTCAGATACGCAATGAATGGTTGCGTAAATTTCAAGATTCATTGAGAAACCTAACAAACGACATTTCTATTCCTGCGACTATCTTCATAACTGTAAACAAGGATTTGGCGGATTTTTTTGCACACACAATCAAGACAGAGCAACTCAATCAATATACTCTCACTGAGTCAAAGTTTCGACTATTGTTTTTGAGTGTCGAATCTCTACATGGCATCGCGACGGTAGCTGATGATGTAGTACGAGACCCATTTCTCATAATCGAATCAATTTACATTAATCAATTTCTTCGTTAAAATCTAAAAAGTATGGCAAAAAAAACTATGTCCGATATGGTGCCACGCAAAAAAGCGTCACAACAAAAACCAACCAAAAACAGGTTGTTGGATGATACGTTGCCTAAAAAAATAGAACGTCAGGAGATAAAAAAGATCGAAGAGCGTTTCGATAGACTACAACACCACACTCCTTATCACAAAGAAGGTAACGGTAGTCAAAAAACCCTCTGGTTCGTGGCTTTAGTGTCAATACTCGTGCTCTTCTTGGCATTATCAAGTAATTTTTCTTCAGCAAAGGTTGTAGTAACACCCAAAAAACAACAGTTTGTAATGGACGAACTATTAAATGCTACACGAGGTTCTAAAAATAACACAGAGATTCCTTTTGAACTAGTTTCCATGGAAGGTAGCGAGTCAACCACCTTAGAAGGCACTGAAATGAAAGAATTAAAAGTACCAGCGCGTGGCCAAGTGGTAATCTATAATACCTACAGTAGCGCGCCACAAAAATTATCGATTGATACACGACTCGAAGGTTCTAATGGCAAGATTTATAAAACAGATAAAGAAGTCGTTGTGCCAGGCATGGTGGGGGATACACCTGGATCAGTGCGCGTAGGTGTCTACGGGTATGAACCAGGAGAAGCTTACAACACTGCACCTTTAGATTTTAAGATTTTTGGTTTTAGGGGTACAGCAAAGTACAACAAATTTTATGCTCGTAGTGAGGGAGATATTGCTGGTGGAATGACGGGTAGTTTTTATATAGTGCCTGAGACAGAAAAAATACGCGTAGAGTCTGAATTGCATAAAACCCTCGAAGCAAAACTCACCAAGAAAATTACGGAACAGGTTCCAGAAGAATACGTGCTTTTCAAAGATGCACTAATTTACAAGCCAGGTGTTTCAAGTGTTAGTGTTGCTCAGAAAGAAGAGGTTGCCCCAGTGTCAGTAAATGGAGTGGTGTACGGCTTCCTCTTTAAAAGAGCAGATCTGGTGGCACATATCGCTAAATTAGCCATCAAAGATTATGACGGTGTACCGGTCTTTGTACCAGGTATAGAAAATCTGGTGTTTACCTTTGGAAATAAAGAAAATCTATCTCCGGATATTACTAATTTTAACTTCAAATTAAGTGGATCCGGTGATGTAGTTTACCAATTAGATGACTTGGACATAGCGAAGCAACTTCTTGGTAGGCCTAAGAGCGAATTTAAGAATATCTTAGCTGAAAACACACGTATCGATAGCGCAGAGTTGGTGTTGCGTCCAATGTGGCAAAATTCTTTACCCGAAAAGCTATCAAAGATCAAGATTACTATCTCTGAATCTCAAAAATAGAATAGTAGTCTATTGACTTACCTTTATTTTTTTATTATAGTTTGCAGACACTAAATGAGTAACCCAAAAGACGATAAATTACCAACCGCACGAGGCGTAGTCACCGAGGCGTTGCCTTCTACCTTGTTTCGGGTAGAGCTTGATGGTGGAGAAGAGATGCTCGCATACCTTGGAGGCAAAATGCGCATGAATCGTATTAAGGTTTTAGTCGGAGATAAGGTGGAGATAGTGCTTGATCCATATGGTGGAAAAGGCCGTATCGTCAAGAGGTTGTAATTTTTTTTAAAATAGTGTATGATATTCGTTAAATTCGGATAAAACATTTTTGTATTAAAAAATAAGGGTATTTTCCTTATTTTCGTTTTGTCTTGATTAATAATTAGTAATTAATAATAGCGGTATGAAAATCAAAGCATCAGTAAAAAAGATTTGCGCAAAATGTAAAATGGTAAAACGCAAGAGACACTTGCTGGTGATTTGTTCTAACCCAAAGCATAAGCAGAAGCAATAATCCTATGAGAATTCTTGGTATAACAATCCCGGATGATAAGCAACTCGAATTTGGTCTTACAGCCATATTCGGCATTGGTAGTTCAACCGCTAAAAAAATACTTACTACTGCTAACATCGAACACTCACGCAAGGCGAAGGACCTTTCAGAAGAAGAAGAAAACAAAATCCGTGCTTTGGTTGAAGGTTTGAGCACTGAAGGTAACTTAAAACGTGAAATCGCTGCTAACATCAAGCGACTAAAAGATATTAAAAGTTATCGCGGTACTCGTCATATGAAGCGACTACCGGTTCGTGGTCAACGTACAAAGACCAATTCTCGAACCGTGCGTGGCAATGTGCGAAAGACAATGTCCTCAGGACGCCGCAAGGAAAGTAAGACATAAAATCATATGGCTAAGACAAAAGTTATCGAAAAAGAAGAAGAAAAAGTGGTGGACGCTGCGACTGAGACTAAGGTCACCAAAGGCAAGGGTAAGAAGAAAGTCCTCGCTGGTATTTTATCTGTGGAAGCTACTTTCAACAATACAAAAGTCACATTTTCAGATAAGGGAGGTAATGCATTATTCTGGTCATCTTCTGGTTCTCTTGGTTTCAAGGGCGCAAAGAAGGGTACACCATTCGCAGCATCTAAGGTTGGTGACATTTTAGGTGAAAAGGCAGCTGCTATCGGTGTGAAAGAAGCGGACGTTGTTATCAAAGGTGTTGGTTCTGGTCGCGAACCGGCAGTGCGAGCTTTCATGGCTCACGGTATCGAGCTTACTTCTGTTAAAGACGTAACCCCAGTACCACATAATGGTCCAAAACCAAAGAAACCACGACGCGTATAATATTTTGAAAAACTATGCTTAAGAAACCAAAGTTTAAAATCGGAAAGAGATTGGGTGCGGGAGTTTATGACAAGTGTCAGACTCCAAAATTTGCTGCTTCTGTCGGAAATACTTACACGGGCAAGCGTCCAAAAGCGCTTTCTGAATACGGTACTCAGTTGATCGAAAAACAAAAAGTTCGATTCTCATATGGTATCAATGAACGACAACTCTCAAACTACGCAGAAAAAGCTGCTGCAAGTAAAGGTGCCGGTGCTGTGGAGAAATTTTATGAAAGTCTAGAACTCCGCTTGGATAATGTTATATACCGCATGGGTATCGCATCTTCACGTCGTGAAGCTCGTCAGATGGTTTCTCATGGTCACTTTATTGTGCACGGTAAGAAGGTGACCGTACCTTCATATGCACTAAAAGTGGGTGATGTGATCACTGTTCGTGAAGGTTCAAAGAGCAAGAAGACATTTACAACTCTCGCAGAAAAACTAAAAGATTACACTGCTCCAGCATGGGTGAGTTTTGATGTAAACAAGATGGAAGGTAAGGTTACCGCAAAACCAAAACAGATAGACACATTCCTAGACCTAAACGCTGTTTTCGAGTTTTATAGCCGTTAGTTTTTTAATTTGTATCATATCCGCCTCGGCGGAATATTATTAGATAAATTTTTATATAAAATATGCCTGACTATAAAATAATTTTGCCTTCAAAACCTCGTGCAGTTCTTGAAGAAGGCAATAAAGGAGTATTTGAAATAGACGGATTGTATCCAGGCTATGGCCACACATTGGGCAATAGTCTTCGTCGTATTATTCTTTCTTCCATTCCAGGCGCGAGTGTTGTTTCTATAAAAATCGATGGGGTAAGTCATGAATTCCAGACTATGGATGGCGTCAAAGAAGATGTCATTGTGATGATTTTGAACTTAAAGAAAGTTCGTTTCAAACTCATCACTGATGAGCCACAGACTGTAACCCTATCAGTGAAAGGTCCAAAGGTTGTGACCGCAGCTGATATCGAGACTTCTGGTCAGGTAGAAGTGCTCAATCCAGAACTTTACATTGCTGAAGTGACTGGTAAAGTGAATTTGAATATTGAAATGCGCATCGAGAAGGGTTTGGGATTTATTTCCAAAGAAATGATGCAAAAAGATAAAGTAGACATCGGAACTATCGCAGTGGATGCTATCTTCACACCTATCCGACGCGTATCTTACGAAGTAGAAAATATGCGTGTGGGAGACAACACAAACCACAACCGTCTCCGCATGACTATCGAGACTGACGGCACTCTCTCTCCGCGTGAAGCTCTATCTGAATCTATCATGACCATGATCGAACAACTCCGCGCAGTGGTCGGATTTAAAGAAACTGAAGAAGTGGCTCCTGTGTTCTCCAAGAAAGCAGATAAAGAAGAGACCGAAGAAGCATCTTCAAAAGAAGATGATGAAGACAAAGAAGACATGACTGATGCATTAAAGACTCGCATTGACGCACTTGACCTTTCAACTCGAACCCTAAACGCACTGACAGCGGCGAATATCCGAACACTTGGCGGACTCGCACGCAAGAAGCGTGAAGACTTGCTTGAAGTCGAAGGCATTGGTGAGAAGGGTATTACTGAAATCAAAAAGGTTTTGACCAAGTTTGGTTTGAGCTTGAAAGAATAATTAATATTAAATTAAAAACGGGATGAGACATCACAGTAACAAAAGAAAATTCGGTCGAAGCAAGAATCAGCGCGAAGCGCTTCTTGAATCGCTTGCATCGAACTTGATAGTTCGAGGTAAGATTCGTACAACTTTGGCGAAAGCGAAAGAATTGCGTCCGTTTATTGAGAAGCTCACTACCCGTGCAAAGACAGATACTCTCGCAAATCGCCGATTGGTAGCTGCACGACTTGGCAACAAAGCTGTTTTGACAAAGAAGCTTTTTGAGAAGATAGCGGTGAATTACACAGATCGTAAGGGTGGATACACTCGCATCGTTAAGCTCAACCCACGTAAGTCGGACGGGGCAGAAATCGCAATAATTGAATTCGTCTAAATTTATGAAAAAAGTTGAAGCAAAAAAAGAAATAATCGTAGATGCAAAGGGTCGCACCTTGGGTCGTGTTGCCAGTGAAATCGCAACGCTCCTCATGGGAAAGAACAGTGCAAGCTACAAGCGTGAAGCGTATTCAGGATTTCCTGTACGTGTGCAAAATGCTGGTAAGATAAAAATCACTCCAAAGAAACTAGAACAAATCTACCATACCCGATATTCGGGTTATCCAGGTGGTTTGCGTGTGCTTAAAGCAAAAGAGACCGTAAATACCAAAGGTTTTGCTGAGCTCGTAAAGCTCTCTGTATACCACATGCTCCCAGGCAATAAATTGCGTCGAGAAATGATGAAACATTTAACAGTTGAAGAATAATACATATGGCTACTGATAAAAAAGACAAATATTTTGAAGGAGTAGGCCGTCGCAAGACTTCTACCGCACGTGTACGAATCACCCCGGCAAGCAAGAATTCTTTTGTTGTGAACGGTAAAGATGCTCGCGAATATTTCCAGACTGAAGACGAACGTGCTCTTGTCATGGATCCAATCGCAAAGCTTGAAAGTAAGTCAGACAAGTGGGCAGTAGAAGCTCGAGTGTCTGGAGGTGGTATGCATTCTCAATCTGAAGCTGTGCGCCACGGTCTATCTCGAGCTCTTGTATTGGCTGATGCTGGCGTGCGTGGTGAACTCAAAGATCTAGGCTTCCTAAAGCGTGATCCACGAGCAAAAGAACGCCGCAAGTTCGGTCTCAAGAAAGCTCGTAAGGCTCCAAAGTGGTCAAAACGATAAAACTCCAAAAAATCCCTTCCACCCGAAGGGATTTTTTGTTAGAATGCGGGTATGCAAGAAGAAAAAGATACAAAAGAAAATATTGAACAGAATGAAAATATATTGGATTTGAGCCAAGAAGCCGATGATGAGGTGGTAGAATTTGAGTACAACGAAGACGGTGAAGAAGACCTCAAAAAGACCCTAAAGAAGCTCCGTGCAGACTTAAAACAAGCTAAAAAGGAAAAAGATGAATACCTGACTGGCTGGCAGAAAGAACGAGCAGACTTTATGAATTACAAAAAGCAGGAAGAAGATCGCAAGTCCATGGTTTCCGAATCTCTGCGTGAACGTATACTGTCTCGCTTTCTCGGCGTGCAAGATAGCTTCAACATGGCTTTTGCCAATAAAGAAGCTTGGGAGAAGGTAGAACCAGGTTGGCGCAAAGGTGTAGAATATATCTATGCTCAGATGCAGAGCGTCTTTGAAGAGTACGGAGTGAAGGCAGTGGGTGAAGAAGGTGAAGCTTTCGATCCAAATATCCACGAGCCAGTCGAAATGTTACCTACCGACAAAAAAGAAGATGATCATAAAGTGGCGAATGTCATTCAGAAAGGGTACAAACTAGGGGATAGAGTGATACGCCCAGCTCGAGTGAATCTATTTGAGTTTAAACTCAAAGAATAATCTACTGGAGACACGCCGCAAAGAATGCCGCTCGGGTCTCTTCGTCTACTTTGTCAGTGACGATGATCATGATCTCGGTCGAAAGGCCGAGATCTTTTTTTATATTCATGAAAAGATGCTCGTATGGATACGGAGAAATCCAGACAGTGTTTTTCACACATACGAATCCAGCTTTCTTCAATAGATAGCGCAGACTCTCGCGTTCATTTTTCCGACCTTCATCGAGGTCAAGGAGTATGATGCGCCATTTACCATCCCAACCACCTGGAACCAAGGCGTCTTCGGCTTCGAGTTTGATACTGTTTAATTTGCTACGGCCTTTTTTGGTGATACGGACAAATTTTTTATTTTCAGAACTATGAATTTCAGCATAGCCGTTTTCTACCAGGTTTTTGAGCGCCCTAGCAAGGGCATAGGAGATCTTTTTGTCTGTGGCTTCTTTTAATATATCCAAAGCGATGGCTGGTTTTTCGGCCAAAGTTTTTAATATTTTCTTGGAATAATCAACTTTGCTTGACATGCAAATATATTATCATATATACTGGATTTAACAAGTATTTCGTGACCACGAAAACCTTGTATAAAACTTAAATTAATTATAAATTATAAGTAATTTTTAAAACAATATGTCAAAAATCATAGGTATAGACTTGGGTACTACAAACTCTGCTGTCGCTATCATCGAAGGTGGTGTGCCAAAAATCATCGAGAATATCGAAGGTGCACGCACCACTCCTTCTATCGTGTCGATTGCAAAGAACGGTGATCGATTGGTGGGTCTCTTGGCAAAGCGCCAAGCCGTGACCAACCCACAAAATACCGTCTATGGTATCAAGCGTTTTATGGGTCACAATTTTGAAGATCCAGAGGTGCAGAAAGATTTGAAGAACGTCGGCTTCCAGATACAAAAAGCGACAAACGGTGGCGTTGAAGTAAAAATCGGCGATAACTGGATGCGCCCAGAAGAAATCTCAGCCATGATCTTGGGTAAGATAAAGACTGACGTCGAAGCAAAGCTCGGAGAGAAGATAACCGAAGCGGTCATCACTGTGCCTGCGTATTTCAATGACTCACAACGTAAAGCTACGAAAGATGCAGGTGCTATCGCAGGGCTTGATGTGAAGCGTATTATCAACGAACCGACCGCAGCCGCACTCGCCTATGGATTCAATACCAAGAAGAATGAGAAAGTCGTTGTCTTTGACTTTGGTGGTGGTACTTTCGACGTGTCTGTGCTTGAGATCGGAGATGATGTCATCGAAGTAAAATCAACCGATGGCGACAGTCACCTCGGTGGTCGCGACATTGACCATAAGATCATCAACTGGATCGCAGAAGAATTCAAAAAGACTTCTGGAGTAGATGTGCGCACTGACAAGCTTGCGCTCCAACGTCTCGACGAAGCTGCTGAAAAAGCAAAGATTGAGCTTTCGACCGCACTTGAGACAGAGATCAATATCCCATTCATCACTTCGACTGCCGAAGGTCCACAACACCTCTTGCTTAAGATGACTCGTGCGCAACTCGAATCCATTGCAGATGAATACATCACTCGTGCTATCGATATCACCAAGCGTGCGATGCAAGCTTCAGGCTTTACGATGAATGATATCCACGAGATCATCATGGTGGGTGGTCAGACTCGTATGCCAAAGATTGTCGAAGAAGTGAAGAAAGTATTCGGCAAGACTCCAAACCTTTCTATCAACCCGGACGAAGTGGTGGCCCTCGGTGCTGCAGTGCAGGCTGGTGTGCTCCAGGGTGATGTGCGTGACGTGCTTTTGCTTGATGTCATCCCTCTTTCACTCGGTATCGAGACATTGGGTGGCGTGGCTACCAAGCTCATAGAGCGCAATACCACTATCCCAGCAAATAAATCTCAGGTGTTCTCTACCGCAGCGGACAATCAGACCAGCGTAGAGATACACATCGTCCAAGGTGAACGCCCGATGGCAAGTGACAACAAATCTCTCGGCCGATTTATCCTAGACGGCATCCCACCAGCACCGCGCGGTATTCCGCAAGTCGAAGTGTCATTTGATGTAGACGTGAACGGCATACTCAATGTGACTGCAAAAGACAAAGCGTCCGGCAAGAGCCAATCCATCAAGATCGAGGCTTCATCTGGACTCAAAGAAGAAGATATCAAAAAGATGCAGGCCGATGCTGAGCTCCACGCAGAAGAAGACAAGAAGAAGAAAGAGCTCGTAGAAATCAAAAACACTGCTGAGATGGTGACCTACACCGCCGAAAAAGCTCTCAAAGAAAATGAAGACAAATTGAGTGCTGAGATCAAAGATGGTGTGAATGCAAAGATCACTGCTCTCAAAGGAGTAAAAGACGGCACCGATGGTGAAGCTATCAAAAAGGCCACCGAAGAGCTTTCAAACGAAATGCAAAAGATCGGGGAAGCCGTAGCAAAGGCCGGAGGCGAGCAGCCAAATCCAGGCACCGCAGCCGAAGAGCAACCAGCCGAAGTCCGCGACGCCGAAGCAAAAGACATTAACGACGAAAATAAAGCGTAACAAAAAGCCCCATTTGGGGCTTTTTGATTAAAATATTAAACAAAATAAAAATATGGAATTAAAAGATTTTATAAAAAAAGTTATTTCTGATGCGATAGAATCGGTTGATGAAATAAGTCATTTGTCTTCTAGAAATGTAGGTCTTGCTTCTAGAACAGATCGCAGAACTATTGAATTTGATGTTGCTGTTTCAGCTGAGGAGACAACAAGCGTTAACGGTAAAGCAGGGGTACGAGTATTAAGTTTTGTTGAAGCTGGTGGAAATATGGGTTCCGAAGTTAAAAACTCGACAATCAGCAGAATAACTTTTGGCGTTGATGTTGATACAATGAGCAAACAAGAACAAGCAGCACAAAGAGCGATATTTGAACAACACAGAAATCAAAGACGAAATGAATCAATTTAAGTAGCAAGAACAATAAAGTAAATAACAAAAGGAGTCCTTGCTAATTTTGGTTCCATCAGCTTTTGGGTTTATAATTAAGGTAAACCACACCGTTCATCTTAAATTTTTGAAATTATGGTTAAGCAAAAATTGACACCGACCCCTGCCGGTAAACCTGGCACACAGTTGGAAATACGTTTTCCAATACCCGCCCAATTGGAAATAAAATTTCCACCACCAAAAAAACAATAATCTGCTTACCCACCACAACCAAGCCACCCTAAAAAGTGGCTTCTTTTTTACCTATGAAATTTGTGAGTTTGATATAATCAATCCATGTCCACCCAGAAGGAAACAGTTGAATTCATATTGGAAAAACTAGGGGAACCCGAGGTTTTTTCGGTGCGGAAAATGTTTGGCGAATATGCGCTGTATGTTCACCCTGCAGGAGGCGAGGCAGGTCCCAAAGTCGTCGGGCTCATCTGTGATGACCAGCTATATGTAAAGATAGTCCCCGCATCCCGAGAGCTCGAAGGTGTATGCGAAAAAGACGAAGCCTATCCGGGCTCCAAGCCGTATTATTTGGTAGAAGAATCTGAGCTCTCACACATCAAAAACTTGGCAGAAATATTGTGCAATGTAGCCGAATCCTTGCCTCCACCAAAACCAAAAAAGAAAAAAGATAAAGTCACAGTCAGTGCAATTAAAAAGAAAGTTAAAAAATAAAAAATTAGTGCTATAATTTCTCTATGGCAATTCCAGGGCTCCCGGAAAATCGGGACATAACATATCTAGGCTACACGACCTATCGCGATCAAAACCAACTCTTTGGTATCAAACGCAAAGATCGTCGTCAGCACATGTACATACTGGGCAAATCCGGTACTGGTAAATCAGGACTCATGACCAACATGATTTATCAGAATATTGTGAACGGCGAAGGTGTCGGCGTGGTAGACCCACACGGTGAATTGGTAGAGACAGTGCTCTCAGCTATCCCTCCAGAACGTATCAAGGACGTGGTGTATTTCAACCCAGCCGATACCGAGTATCACATCGGGTTCAATGTGCTCGAGATAGAAAACCCCGAACACAAACACCTCGTGGCTTCTGGGCTCATGGGTATCTTCACCAAGATCTGGGCCAATGCATGGTCTGCTCGTATGGAATATATTTTAAATAACACGATCTTGGCCCTCCTCGATACTCCGGGTACGACGCTTCTTGGCGTCACGCGCATGTTGGTGGACAAGGATTATCGTCAGATGATCATCGGCAATTTGAAAGACCCGGTGATCAAGGCTTTCTGGGTGCACGAGTACGAAGCCTGGCAAGATAAATTTCGTAATGAAGCCATCGCTCCGATTCAGAACAAGGTAGGCCAATTCCTCTCTACCTTCGTCATCCGAAATATCGTCGGTCAGCAGAAAAGCACGATGAATATCTTTGACCTTATGAACCAAGGCAAGATACTCTTGGTGAACGTATCCAAAGGTCGAATTGGGGAGGACAACTCTCGTCTCATCGGTGGAATGTTGATCACCAAGATCCAGCTTGCAGCTATGGAGCGTGTGCGTATACCCGAAGATTTGCGTAAAGACTTTTATCTCTATGTGGACGAGTTTCAAAACTTCGTGACGGATTCTTTTGCGAGCATTTTGTCTGAGGCGCGTAAATACCGTCTCTCGCTTACCGTGGCGCACCAGTACACAGCCCAGCTCGTGACCAAAGAAAGTTCTTCTATGCGTGACTCCATCTTCGGTAACGTGGGTACCATGATCATCTTCCGCACTGGTGCCGAAGATACAAAGTATCTCGAAAAAGAATTCGATCCAGAATTCACCCCATCGGATATAGTGAACCTACCAAACTACAAGGTGTATCTCAAGCTTATGATTAATGGTATAACCTCACGACCCTTTTCTGCCAAGACGATTCCTCCACTCATCAAGGGTGCTAATAAAGAGGTAGAAGATGCAGTAATCAAAAGTTCTCGTGAACTATACT
>JBKBJD010000001.1:0-7515 GCA_046294035.1 Minisyncoccia bacterium | reverse complement strand
CGTCCAAGAGAAGAAGTTTAAGCAGAGATAATCGAATGGAGTGGTACAGTGGCTACAAGCGAGGGTAATGGTAGTGGTGGTAAAAACGGCGCTGCTGGTGCAGGCGGTGATAAATTCAAAGCTCAGTGTTCTGTCTGTGGTAATGATACTTTTGTCCCGTTTGAACCTCAACCAGGTCGCCCAGTGTATTGCAAGGATTGTATCGCCAAGATAAAAGCAGGGGAATTAAAGCCTCTTAAAAACGAAGCCGACACTGCGAAAAATAAAGCCATCTACTATAAACCACTTGCCGATCTGGGTATCGAATTCGCACCCGAACCTACTTCATCCAATGGGGCTAAGCCATCCAGTGATGCTCCACGTGGTACCATGCCTCCTTTTTCTAAAGACCGTCCAAAATTTGACCCAAGCAAGAGTCCTCGGCCTGGCGTGTTCAGCACGATGAAGCAAGTTTTTCATAAAGAACCAAAGATAAAAAAACCCTATGAAGCAGGGCAGAATACTTCACTAAAATCAGCCCTCGCTGAAGCCCTCGCCAAGGGTGATATATCAGAGGTTAAAGAAGAACCAGTAAAACCCGAACCAGCGCAAGCTGAACCAGCACCTATTTCTCTCTCTGCTCTCAAGAAGCCAGAAGTTTCAGAAAAGCCTGTTATAAAATCAGATCGCAGTGCTGATGGAGAGAAGATGAATGCTCTCAAAGATCTCATTGCCAAGACTCAAGTAGTAGCGGATGTTACACCTGAACCTGTGCCAGAGATAGAAGTAAAAGAAGAACCACAAAAAATCAATGAGCCAATCCAAAAGGAATCCGAACCAGAAAATCAAAATAATCAAAAAGTAAAAGAAGTACCCGAGGAAGTTTTGCGTCAAATACTAGGTAATGAATAGTCAATAAATCAGTACACCAAAGTATACCAATAATATTCCAAATACCACAATAAAATATGCAAAAAATACTTCTAAATGAAAAAGTATGCGTGCCAAATGAGCAATATTTGCCGTGTCTGATTGACTATGGAGAAGGGTCGGGCGGATCACAATTTAGTATTACGTTTGTAGTAAAACTTTTTAATTCGGGTTCCAAAGTTTTATTTTTTACCGCCTACCAAATGGCAAAAGAAAATTTATACAGCATAGTTGGGGATGGTAATCCAAATGTCGCTTTTATCACAGATGTAAGTGAGCTCGATGGTAATTTAGATAAGCAATGCATTATTGTAGAAAGCGGGAACGAGCAGCTCTTTATTGAATGCATAGCAAAACACCCTGAACTATTAAACAGAGTTATTTTGATTAAAAATATAGAAAATTTTAGCCAGCAAATTTTCGACATGACAATTAATTTACCAAAGGTAATTTTCTCTGGAGATTTGAATGCCTGTGTTGCCAAGGATGTGTTAATGATTAAGGATTATGAAAGTATTATAGTTTTTCCAAACTACAAAACCCAATTTGATTTTGAAATACCAGAGTTAGAAAAATATACTGGTTTTATACATCAGAAAAATGGTACACAGGGGGTTATTAAATTAAGTCTTGATTAGATGCCTTGCACTGCACGATAGGTAGCCACGATGGCGGCTGTCTCTCCACGTAAGGTGAGAGCGCCGAGTGACGCTATGTCGTATCCATGTGTGCGAGCGAGGGCTATTTCTCTGTCGGTGAATCCTCCTTCTGGTCCGATAAAAATACTATGGCTCATTGCTTCTTTTGCTGGTGAGAAGTCTTTTTCACTTAAATGAAAGACTGTTTTTGATTCTTTTTTGGCTCCAGCTTCGAGTGCTTCTTCATAGGTCATGATGTTGCCAATGGTGGGGATCAGGCTTCGGCCAGATTGTTCGCTCGCTTCTTTGGTGATCTTTTGCAAGCGTCCCATATTGAGACCTGTCTTGATGGTTCTTTCGGTGATTATCGGTATTACTTCGTGTACGCCGACTTCAGTCGCTTTTTGGACGGCGAGTTCAAAATTTTCTTTTTTCAAGATAGCCAGATATAGAGTTACTTCAGGTCCTTTACTCGACTCTATTTTCTTAGACAAAACAACGCCCAGCACCGCACTTTTTTGGATAGTTTCGATTATGATTTCTGCTGAGGTGCCTTTGCCATCCGATAGGATGAGTGTCTCGCCGGGTTCCAGTTTGAGTACGTTCCGGATTTGTTTGATTATTTCTGTGTCAGTGATTCGAATTTCTGGATGATTGAAGTCAAAATCACCAATAAATCTGTGAATTTTCATATCTATTATGATACACTTATAATATCTAATATCAATATGACTGCTAAACCAAATCGAGTTCAAATCATAAAATACGCACCACCACCACCAGAACTACCAGCTTATGGTAAGGTCGCCCCTCACGAGGTGTCTTTTATTGGGCGGACAAATTATGTCGCTGCGCTCGAAGAAAAAAAATTTATTTTTGGTATTAAACGAGTCGACCGACGTCGACATGTCTATGTCTTGGGAAAGGCTGGTGTCGGCAAGGCCAAACTCCTAGAGCTCATGATGCGCCAAGATGTCGCTTTTGGTGCGGGTATGTGCGTTATCGACCCACATGGAGATTTGATAAATCAAATTTTGGATTTTGTACCCAAAGAGCGTATCGGTGATGTGTGTCTTGTTGATCCGTCAGATACGGATTTTCCTGTATCTTTCAACCCGCTTATAAATGTGGACCCTGTCTTTAAATTTCAACTCACTCAGGGTTTAGTCGAAGCGCTCCAGCGTCAATTCAGTAGCAACTGGTCGCCGCGCATCGAGCACGTGTTTCGTTTTACCTGCCTAGCTTTACTCGACTATCCGGAAGCTACTATGCAGGGTATGATATCTATTCTCACCGATAGAGAGTATCGCTATAAAGTCGTTGAGCATATCAAAGATGATATGGTAAAAAAATTCTTTGATTCTGAATTCAATAGCTGGGCAGAAAAATTCGATACAGATGCTATCATCCCATTGGTAAATAAACTCGGACAGTTTTTATATGATCCGATGCTCCGAAATATTTTCAACCAAGTAGAGAATAAAGTCGATTTCCTCGAATTGATGAACCAGAAAAAAATAATTTTGGTAAATCTATCCCGTGGGCGTATTGGTGAAGAGAATTCTAGTTTCTTTGGTGCGGTGCTTTTGACCAAAATCAAGCAAGCGGGCATGGAACGAGCCGTCTTGCCAGAAGAAAGTCGCGCCGATTCGTATCTTTATTTTTATGATTTCCAAAACATTGCTACCCAAACATTCGAAAATATTTTATCTGAAGCTCGTAAGTATGGCATAAATCTCACCATGGCCCATCAGTATATAGGTCAATTGCAACCAAAGATTCAGCAAGCTATTTTGGGTAATGTCGGAAGTGTTATATCTTTCCGTGTAGGCGGGGATGATGCAGTAAAATTAAAGTCTGAATTCGCACCAGTTTTTGACGTGAAGGATATGATCAACCTAGCTGTTGGAGAATTTTATATCAAGATGACAATCGACGGTGAAAGCTACGACCCATTTTCAGCTGATACTTTGCGAGTATTACCACCAATCCACGAATCATATCGCATGGACATTGTGAACGCTTCTAGAGCACAATTTGCTGTGCCAAAAGAAGATATACAAAGTTCTTCCAATCTATAGAATTTTTGACTTACTTTTTGCGACCGCAAAAATCTTGACCTCTTTCTTTGCGCGAGTATAATATCTAACCATGAGCAAAGACTATTATGAAATACTAGGAGTTGATAAAAAGGCCTCCAAAGAAGACATCAAGAAGGCTTTTTACAAGCTTGCGCATAAATATCATCCAGATAAAAAGGAAGGTGATGAAAAAAAATTCAAAGAAGTAAATGAGGCATATCAGACATTGTCCGACGACCAGAAACGTGCACAGTATGATCAGTTTGGGTCTAATTATGCCAACATGGGCGGCTTTGGTGGTGGCCAGGGATATGGCCAGGGAGGCTTCGGCGGTTTTGAAGGATTTGATTTTTCTGGTTTCGGTGGAGGCTTCGGCGGCAACAGTGCTGACTTTGATTTGAATGACATCTTTAGTGATTTCTTTGGTGGTGGCGGTGGTCGTGCACAGAAAGCTCGTGGTCGAGATATATCGACTGAAATCAGTATAACTTTCAGTGAAGCTGTGTTTGGTGTGACAAAGAAAGTTTTCTTGACCAAGACGGGCACTTGTAAGACCTGTAAGGGTAGTGGCGCAAAACATGGCACTAAGATGGACACCTGCAAGACTTGTCACGGTAAAGGAAAAATTCAAGAAGCAAAACGTACCATACTGGGTACCATCTCAAGTACCCGTGTCTGTGATGCTTGTGTGGGTCGTGGTGAAGTACCCAAAGAAGTGTGTCACGATTGTAAGGGTAAGGGGGTGCTCAAAACCGAAGAAGAGATAACTATCAATGTACCTGAGGGTGTGAACAACGGCGACACCTTGCGCATGACTGGCTTTGGTGAGGCTGTGCCGGGCGGTACTACTGGTGACCTATATATCAAACTTCGCGTCACCCCGCATCAGCACCTGCGTCGTGAAGGCAATGACCTGGTCATGAATCTTGATATCAAACTCACTGATGCATTGCTCGGTACCAAGCACACTATAGAGACACTCGATGGTAAAATGGAAGTCTCTATCCCGGAAGGCCTCGCTGTGGGTGAAATACTTCGAGTGAAAGGCAAGGGTGTGCCACACAAAGGCCGACGTGGCGACCTCTTGCTCCGCACCCATATCAAGATGCCAAGCAAGCTATCAAAGAAAGAAAAAGAATTGATCGAACAATTAAAGGCAGAAGGAATATAAAAAAGAGCCCTAAGGGCTCTTTTTTATACTATTTTATATATCCTTGTTTAACCAAAAGCTCTGCGTTTAATATACCGCCACCGGCAGCACCACGGACTGTGTTGTGTGAGAGGGCTACAAATTTGAAATCAAACACATTGCATTCGCGGAGGCGGCCGACAGTGACGGCCATACCTTTGTCGCTATCTCGATCTTTGCGTGGTTGAGGACGATTGTCTTCGTGGGTGTAATGTATCGGAGTAAGTGGTGCAAAAGGGAGTTTGAACTTCTGCGGAGTGCTGGTGAATTTCTGCCAGATGTCTAGGATTTGTTCTTTGGTTGGTTTTTTATTACCAAAGAGTACAGAGACAGAAGCAGTGTGTCCATCGATGACCGGCACTCGGGTGCAGGTAGCAGATATGTCGATAGTGGTGCGCTTTATGAATTTGCCATCTTTGATGCTGCCTAATATTTTCTTTGGTTCTTCTTCTGTTTTTTCTTCTTCACCCCCGATATATGGCACGATGTTGTCTATCATGTCGAGACTAGGTACACCAGGATAGCCTGCTCCAGAGACAGCTTGCATGGTGGTCAAGATGACTTTCTTTATCTCATACCCGGCTTCTTCTAAAGCATAGAGAGGTGTGAGGTAGCTTTGGAGTGAGCAGTTTGGCTTCACTGCGATAAAACCTTTTTTAAATCCACGATTTTTTTGTTGGGTTTTTATGATGTCGGTATGTGAGGCATTGATCTCGGGTATGAGCATCGGTACATCTTCAGTCCATCTGTGCGCCGAAGCATTGGACACTACAGGGAGTCCTGCTCTCGCATAGGCTTCTTCAGTCTCTTGGATTAATTTTTTGTCTGGCATTTCAAAAGCAGAAAACACAAAGTCACATTTTTTGACTGCACTCTCTATGTCGGCCACATCTCCCACCTTTAGCTTGGCGACCTTGCTCGGGATAGGAGAGACCATCTGCCAACGTCCTTTCACCGCCTCAGCATAGGTGACCCCAGCCGAATTGCTTGAAGCTGCGACATAGGTCACTTCAAACCACGGATGTCCTTCGAGTAACCTCACATAATTTTGTCCGACCATCCCCGTCGCCCCCAACACTCCAACTTTGAATTTTTTTGCCATTTTATTTTATAAATTTACTATGTAATGTATTAATAATTTTATCCAAATTCTGCTCTTTTATGACAGCTTCCAGTCTTGTGCAATTTTTGTAGAAGAAAGCACTGATTTCCATATCTGTTTTTAGCTTGATGAGAAGAGAATTAAATTCATTTACATCTTGCATTGCGAAATTTCCTACCAGGAACACCATAGACACAGGGGACATGGTGACTTGGGGAATTCGCTTTTTTATTTCCGCAAAGACTTCTTCTGCTTTACCGTTTTGGTTGTCCGCTACTATCTGTAAGTTGTATCGAGTATTGCTGATCAACAATATATCTACATTGTTTTTAGAACAAGCCTGGTTGACTACAGCCAGCATATCGGTTTCTTTCTTTTCTTCATCGGTCACAATAAAGAAAACTAAATTCTTTTTGTAACTCACTATCTTTGTACCTTTTTTGGATTTAACTTCTTTACCTATTACTGTCTTTTGTTTTGGGTTTACTAGTGAAGCTATCTCGATAGGCGTATTGTGTATTTTTACATACTGGATGGCTTTGTCGTGGATTATCTTGCCTGCTTCTTCCGCTTCCTGATAATTCACAAAAGGCACGGTTTTAGCATTTTTAACAATTCTTGGATCAGCCGACATGACCCCACCTACGTCTTTCCATAATATTATTTTCTCTGCATTAAGTGCTGCACCGATAAAGCATGCGGTGGTATCTGTGCCACCACGACCCAAGGTGGTGATATGTCCCTCTTTGGTGGTACCGGTGAATCCAGGGATCACGACCATGCCACTAATTTTTTCAAATTTTTTGGTCAAATTCTTAGCAGAAGTCTTGTAGTCTATGTTTGCATTTTTGAAATTATCATCAGTCACGAGAGGTATGTCTTCTGCTTTAAGTAGAGTCGCAGGGTGTCCGATGGAAGAGAGGTAATGAGTAAATAGCACTGCTGAAAGGCGCTCACCATAGGCGACAAGCTTGTCTTCATTCTTTGGACTTTTGTGGCCATGTTGTATTTTGGTCGCTTCGTGTTCGACTTCGGCAAAGAGGCGGGTCACATCTTTCCAGCAGGTTTCGGCAATGGATTTGTTTTTGATGAGTTGATCGATAGTATCTCTGTGTTTTGCTAGGATAGATTTCTTTTGCAAAGCAAAATTTTTACCGTTGGCGATATCTAGTAATTCATCGGTTACCCCAGGCAAAGCCGACACCACGCACACTGGCACAAACCCGGCCTTCACTTCTTCTTTTAATCTTTTTTCGATATGAGGTATTAGGTCTATTTTGAGTATACCCCCGCCGAATTTGTTTACGATTACTTTTTGCATAATATATGTACAGAGTATACTTTTTTTCATGAAAAATAAAGGTTTTTTATTGACATCATGTGGAGAAATAGTACACTTTAATTGTTATCAATTTTATCATCTGGTCACTGGGTGGCTAGCGCAAAATTACATGTCAAAAGTACTTGTTATTGGTTGTGGAAATGTGGGTAGTGTGGGACTTCATAAAATGGCACAAACGCCAGATATTTTTTCAGAAATTCACGTGGTCTCTCGCACACTTAAAAAGATGGAAGCGGTGCGTGATTCAATTCACA
>JBKBJD010000019.1:0-8874 GCA_046294035.1 Minisyncoccia bacterium | reverse complement strand
CTATTTTTGCGATTTCAGTTATCGGCTGTATCGTGCCTATTTCATTGTTCGCATACATTACAGATATTAGTACTGTGTCTTCGGTGATTGCTTTTTTTATGTCTTGTATATCCACAATACCATCAATACCCACAGGTACGAGAGATAAAGAGATGTCTCCTTTTTTATGGAGGGCTCTTAAAGGTTCCAATACTGATGAATGCTCGATATTGGTAGTTATTACATGTGGTTTGTTTTTTTTATTTAGATGAGCAAATACCAAGCCCATCAAAGCCAGATTGTTAGACTCCGTACCGCCACTCGTAAACACTATTTCAGATGGTCGAGCACCTAAAAAAATAGCAACCTTGGCTCGAGCCTCTTCTAATATTCGTCGTGCTTTTACTCCAGAGGCGTGAATTGAGCTCGGATTTGGTTCTGCGCTTGCCGCAAAATCTAGATATATAGGGTTTGATTTACGCATGAAACTAGTATATATTGAAACAGTATGAATCCAAAGCTCGAAATCGCTTTTTTTATTCTGTTTGGTTTTCTCCTTCTGCTACAAGGATGGTGGGCATGGAGCACCGAAAAAAGACTGAAGCGTTTCTTTTTGGGTAAAAAAGCCAAAGATTTGGAAGACACAATTAGTATCTTGGAAAATAATATAGTCGAACTACAAATAGCTAAAGAAAAACTTGAAGCTGACATTGAGGTTATCAATCAAAAACTCAAGAAAAGTGTGAGGGGCCTTGAGGTGATACGCTTCAATCCGTTCCCTGATCAAGGTGGTAATCAAAGCTTTGCGATAGGAATGCTCAACGAAGAAGGTAATGGTGTGGTCTTATCAAGCCTATACTCCCGTGAACGCATGAGCGTATTTGCAAAACCAATTAAAGGAGGCAAATCAGAATTCGAACTCTCTGATGAAGAAAAAGAAGTGCTAATCAAAGCAAAAATTTAATAAATCATAATATTTAGATACCATGGCCAAAACAAAAGAAACAAAAAAAGACATTCTTGTACGCCCACCAGTAGTGGCAGTGATGGGTCATATCGACCATGGTAAATCAACCCTGCTTGATTACATCAGAAAGACCAACATCGTCGATCGTGAAGCTGGTGGTATCACTCAGGCTGTTTCTGCATACGAAGTCCTAGTCGATGGCAACAAAATAACCTTTATCGACACACCCGGCCATGCCGCCTTTACCAAGATGCGTGAACGTAGTGCCAACATCGCTGACATCGCGATACTTGTCGTCTCAGCTGAAGATGGAGTAAAACCACAGACCATGGAAGCTTGGCAGACTATCACCGAGAGCAATACTCCATATATCGTAGCTATAAACAAAATAGATAAACCAGCGGCTAATATCGAAAAAACAAAAGTCGACCTAGCAGAGCATGGTATTTATCTCGAGAGCTATGGTGGCAATGTGCCTTTCGTACCCATATCCGCTAAAGCTGGGACAAATATTGACGAATTGCTTTCAACAATTCACATTCTAGCTGAACTTGAAAACTTTACTGGTGATGTCACCCGACCCGCTGAAGGATTTATCATCGAAGCCAATATGGATGCCAAGCGCGGTATCCAAGCTACTCTCATCATCAAAAATGGCACCCTCGAAAGTGGTGCTTGGGTAGCTGGTGGTGGAGCAGTAGCAAAGGTGCGTATCTTAGAAGATTTTCAGGGTAAAAGCATTCGTGCAGCAACCTTCTCCTCCCCTGTGCGATTGGTAGGCTTTGACACTATGCCAAAGGTTGGTGCTAGTTTCAAATCTTTCAAAGACAAAGAGGACGCAGAGAAGTTTGCCCAAGATTGGCAAAACAACAACAAAGATACAAATAATTTTGAATCCAGTAACGGCAAAAAGGTTATTCCTATTGTACTTAAAGCAGACACCACAGGATCTATCGAAGCAATAGAAAAAGAAATTTCAAAAATCAAAAATGACCAAGCAGAATTTCGTATTGTGCAAAAAGGCGAAGGCAAGATAACTGAGGGAAATATTAAAACCATCTCTGAAGGTGGCGAAGCGCTCGTCATTGGATTTAATGTCAAAGCCGACAGCTCAGCTATCGAACTCGCCGAACGTCGAGGCATCACCATCGCCTATTTTGATATAATCTACAAACTTTCTGAATGGCTTGAAACTGAAATGGAAAACCGCCGACCAAGAGTAGACACCGAAGAAACTCTCGGCAAAGCAAAAATACTGAAAGCCTTCAGCAAGACAAAAGAACGACAAGTCTTGGGAGCAAAAGTAATCGAAGGCAAGATCAATATGTCTTCCCTTGTAAAAATCATTCGCCGAGAGAATGCTATTGGCCAAGGCAAGATCATCAATATGGAAAAAAACAAAACCAAGGTAGGCTCAGTGGATGAAGGGTCAGAATTTGGAATGTTGCTTGAATCAAAACTCGACATCGTGCCCGGTGATGTGATCGAGACATTTACTATCGTAAAGAAATAAATCAAAAAGAACCATGAGTGAAAGAACTGAAAAAGTAGCAAATGTATTACGCGAGCTCGCCGCACAATTTTTGGGTCGCGAAAATAATCGCACTTCACTCATCACTGTCACTCATGCGGACGTTTCAGCTGATCTGAAGAAAGGTACCATCTACATATCGGTCTTACCCACCTCAGCCGAAGAAGCGGCGCTTAATTTCTGTAAACGAAAAAGAAGCGATTTGCGAGACTTTCTAAAACAAAATCTATCAACGAAAAATATACCCTTCCTTGATTTTCAAATTGATTATGGTGAGAAAAATCGCCAACGCATCGACGAGCTATTGAGAGAATAGTTAGAAACATTGAGGCCTGGGGCGGAATCGAACCGCCGCATAAGAGTTTTGCAGACTCTTGTCTTACCACTTGACGACCAGGCCTTTTTAAATTTACACATTAAACTGTGCTGGGAGAGAGACTTGAACTCTCAAGGGTTGCCCCACTAGTTCCTAAGACTAGCGCGTATACCAATTCCGCCATCCCAGCAAATACCATTTTTAGAAATGGCTTGTGCGTCCAGAGGGGATCGAACCCCCGACCGTCTCCTTAAGAGGGAGCTGCTCTACCAGCTGAGCTATGGACGCATATTTTCTTTGTATGTATTTTTTAAAAAACTTCCCGGTGCCCGGAGTGGGGGTCGAACCCACATCCCTTGCGAGACACGATTTTAAGTCGTGCGCGTATACCAATTCCGCCATCCGGGCTTTATTTCCAGACACACATCTAAAAACAATTTGTTTATTTTAACCAAAATTAATACAATTTACAACCCCTTGACATATGTATCGTATTATGGTATACTATGGGTATGTTAAAGATAAACACTAACAACTTCATAGGCGTCGTGTTGGCGGTAGCTTTTCTTGGCTTTGTGCCACAGATGGCGTCTGCTCACCCTGGATTCTACATGTTGGAAAGTGAAGATACTCAAGCTTTAAACGCATGTAATGACACCAAAGCAAATCCAGCTCCTGTCATCTACTCTATGACTCCAGATACTGTGGTAGCTGGGAGTGATGCGATGACTGTGGTAGTGAAAGGTGCAAACCTTATGCCATGTTCTATCGCAAAATGGAATGGTGAAGATCGTCCTACTACCTATGTGAATCCGACTCGTGTCCTTATGGAAGTTCGTGCAAGTGATGTATTGAATCCTGGGCAGTACCTTGTGACTGTGGTGAATCCTGGCCCTGGTGGTGGCTTCTCCAATGCTCTGACTATGAATGTGAAGAATACTCAGGTTGTGGCTACTGCTACTACTGGTAGTGTACAAGGAGTAAGTACTGCGAACAAAGCTAGTAAAGTAAGTACTGCTTCTACCAAGCAAGCTACTGTATCAAAAGCATCTACGACTGGTTCTGTAGCAGGTAGCACTACTTCAAACAATACTGTAGACATGTCTGCGAATGTGGTGAATGCCAACAACAGCTTTATGCCAGATACTTTGATCGAATGGTTGATCTTGGTTGTCCTTATCTTCATCGGTATCAAGATGTTCCGAAAGATGAGTGAGAGTGGACACGCTGGGGCGCATGCGCATTAAATTATGATATCGATATGTGCCAAGAACTCTACCTGCGAAGGTAGAGTTCTTTTTTTTGAATATAAAAATGAAAAATCACCCAGAAATAGAAACGCCCCGATACAGTTTTGGGGCATCGGGGTGTTTTTGATGAGATTTTTTTTAGATTAGAAAGAACATTTGTTATAAAACAAAAGATTTTTGTGCCACTGAGAAATTGTGACGAATTTTTTGTTTTAAGAAAGAACGATTAAAAAAGGGTGGATCTATTTGATCCTGGATAAATTAAAGAGAAGATAGGTAAATATAATTGAGTTAAAGTTTTTTGGATGTATGTGTGTAGAATTTTTTGTAAGTTTTTGTGTAGGTTTCGGTGTTTTTGTGTTGTGTGATGTGAGTTTGAAAAAAGAATATAAGAGTGAAAGGGAAAATAGAGAGTAATTAAAAGGTGTTTTGGGGTGGAATAGAGCATTCAAGAGTCGCCCTAAAAGTTTTGAAATAATTTCATATAGCTTGATATCGAGAAACATCAAGCAGAAAAAAGATTTCAAAACCAGCCGAGTGCTGGTAGCCAATAAATGGCACTATGCAGACGGCTGGCCCTCCAAAAAACCAAATGAAAACAATCTTCTTTCTTCTTTTAATACAAAACATGTGTTTTGTATTATTTATATCTTTATTTTCTTTTGTTTAAAACTGACCCGAACCGAAGCCCAGGTCAGCACATCAAAACAAAACGAAAAACCAACTTTTCAAAACAGAGCCATGCCGACTTAACGTCAGATGGCCCTTAAACATAACCATGAAAACAATTAACCAATCGAACTACCTTACATCTTCAAGCGCAAAATGCGTAATTTTTTTGAGTGAGAACCAACTAGTGGCTCTTTTGACAGTTTCTATTTACTTTTCAAGAAACTGATTACATATATATGGTCTCACATATAAAAGATATGTCAAAAGGAAAGTGGGGATAAAATATGGAAATAAAAAAGGCGCCGTCGAAATGAATCGAAGGCGCCAGAAATTGAAAAAATACTATGAGAAACTTCTCTACTGTGTAAACATCAGGTACGATACGAAACAAAAAAACAAATAAGCAAGAAATGCTTTTAAAACCAAGATGCCTATGGTGGGCTAACTGAAAAGATAACAGTCGTGGCAAAAGCTATTTGCTAAATGTTTGTCAAAACAATTGACTGAAGGGTGATGCTTTAAAACTGCATCCCTTGGTCTGCGGCCGGTGATCTGGCCAGGCACATATTCAATTTGCGGCAAAAAAAATAGGATTACGCCGCGTTCAGAAAAGGGAATGGTTGGGCCGAGGCGGAAATATCACCGGAAGACAAAATTGCAATCTGCAATGAATTAAGAACAGCGAAAGGCGACGCAGCGGAAGAATTTTCTTCATTTTGATTACCAGGAGAGCCGGAATTTGCAGCACTGTTGGTGTTCAAAGAGAAAATAATACATGAAACATCGTCATCGGGAACCACATTCAGCAGGTTGGAAATTTGAGTGCCGGAGGCATTCGCGGTCACATCATTGGCATACAGGCCTTCATAATCAGCATGGTTGTTTGCGCCGGTTGTCGCATTGGCGTCATTTACCAGGTTTGAAGAAATGTTTGGAAGGTCACCGGGTGTGGCGATCAGGAAAACATCAGCATCAAAAAGTACAGCGGGCGCAGCGGGGAGGTCACCGAGGGAAAAAGCAGTCTGGTCGGTTTGCTTAACGTCCGTAGTTTGCCAGGTGTTTGCAAATGCCGAAAAGAAAAACAGACAAAGGAATGTGCTCAACAGAGCGGTGCGAAGATGAGTGGTGGGTTTCATAAATTTTAAACGTTGTTTAAAAAGAGTGATGAAATAGTGGTTTACAACAATCCGCAAGCGGATATTTTTTAAATCTTTAAAAAAACAGAAGTTTTAAGCACCAGACCAGTGCCGGTCGTCACTATAGGAGGAAGCCTATAGGAGGAGTAAAATCGTACCGGTACTTGCGACCGACACGTGGTCATGGTGCGGGACCAACCTGCTGTTATTAAAGATAATGCATTAAGCAAAGGGAGCGGGGCTCGTCTATACAAGCGCCATTCCCTTTGCCCAAAGCAGAAAACCATCGTCTCACACATCATCCAACATCCTTCCTTGCATCCTTCATCAATCGTATCGTTTGTTTTGTGTGTTACACAGCTATTCGGTTTTCAAAAAGCTATTTACTCTTTATAGAGTGTCATAAATTGCATCGAATGTCAAAAGAAGTAAGGGGTATATTGTGGAAAACAAAACCCCGCGAGGCCGGGGCCGAGCGGGGCAGAAGTGTCTATAGATATCTTAATTCCAAGGCTTCCAAGAATTGTCGAAGCCAGGGTTTTTGGCACCGCGCACCTCAAAGTGCAGATGGGGACCAGTCGAGCGACCAGTATTACCCACATACCCGATGACTTGTCCTTGATTTACAGAGTCACCCTTCTCAACGATGATCTTGGATTGGTGCGCATAGTAGGTCAAAGTGCCGTTTGGGTGTTTGATGATGACGAGCCCTCCATAGCCACCGTTCCAAGCACCAGCCTTGGAGAAGATAACCTCACCAGATGCAGCTGCCAAAATAGGCGTACCTACCACACGACAACCCATATCCACCGCGTATCTATCGTGGCGCCCTTGGGTCAAGCGACAAGGAATAGGCTTGATATAGTATCCATCGGCATTGGTAGCAGGAGTACTGTCGTACACAGGAAGGCGACCCGAGCTTGTGTTTGCAGGCTTTTTCGCTGGTTTCTTGGCTTCTTCTAAGATAGCACCCCCAGGAATCATGAGTTTTTGGCCGACCGCTATCTTTGAGCCAGAAAGCTCGTTATACCCCGCGATATCATCGACAGGGACTTTGTATTTGGTAGCGATACCCTTCAAAGTCTCACCTTTTTTTACTGTGTGTTCCACACCGGAGAATGGCAATATGATGAGCACGTCACCTTCTTTTACCTTTGCTCCTTTTGCTAAATCATTGGCAGAATATATGGTATCTGCTGTAATATCAAACATTTCTGCGATTTGGGGCACGGTGTCACCCTTTCTGACCACATAGATATCAAGGTTGTATTCACCATCACTATAGGCCACATCTTCATCTGGGGTAGCCGGGGTAGCAGCTGGCAAAAGGGCTCCTCCGGAGATGTTTATAGCGGTGTTTTCGTCCACTGCTGTTTCTTCTTTGCTTGATTTTTCTTCGTTTTTACTGGTCTTTTTATCAAGGAGAGGAGAGAGAGCGCTGGCTTCAAGGAGGGCGAGGGTTTGAGAATTGGCCGGAGCCTTGGTGCTGGTGATGGTCTCACCACCCGCTTCGGCGCGAGGAGACAGAATATCGGTCAAAAAGCTTGCTTCTGCCATAGACGGCATAAAAACCACCGAAAGGCATATCGGTAGCCAGAGGAAGTATCGGGATATGTGTGAGTCGAGCTTTATAAAACTATATGGTGTATCGCGAGAATTCTATTTTAGCCTTATTTTATAAAGCTAAATTGCAGTACGACCTACGTGTGCTACAAGTGAAATCCTCTCGATGGTTACTGTCTTGCGGGATATACTTACCATGGAAACCATGCTCCTGTGACTGAAAGCCTACCCCAGGATGATACCCAAGGCCTGCCTTACTAGATAGCGTAGCCCACATACCCCTTCCTGTCCACCCCCATGGGGGATACCCTGTGGAAAACTAATTTTTGACAAAAATCATCTTAAATTGCATTGTAATGGGCTTACACACACCACTATGCTGTGGAAAAGGTGTTTTGGGGTATACTATTATGTATACATGAAAGAACATGAACCTCAAAAAGCAACTAAAGCCAGTAAGGTACCTGAGCAGAAAACAGGGGTTTCTAACCCTGGAGAAATAACACCTCTTGAGATTCTAAGCGAAGACCAAATCAAATCAATCGTCTTTGACCTTTTGGGCGAGGAGGGGAAGACTCCAGAATCTTATGAAATAACCAAAGACCAAAACGGTGTACAGAATTTTGTATTGAAATTTACAGACGGTACCACAAACGAGCATTCGGTAAAGGGAGTACTGGGTTTACGCTTAAATCTTCCAATTTTAAATATTGAGGGTATAGAACAGATAGACAATGGCAAAAACTTCAAATTATTATGGAAAGAAGGCGTTGCACACCCGGACACAGAATGGACAGACGAGGAGAAAGAAGAAATTCAAAAATCAGCAAAAGAATTAGCATTAGTTCGAATTCGTGCCCGCAAAAAAGAAATCGCGGATTTACGAACACGTCTTTTAGAGAGGTTAAATGAGATAGAAAGAGAAAAAAATTAAATGACCGACGATAAAGCAAAAAAACTGACAGAGATATATACTAAAGCGATAGCGCGACTCGCACAGATTTTGCAGATGGAAAAACACATCATCGCCAAACACAAGAAAAATATTGAGGATCAAAAAATAGAAGAATTGAGAAATAAAATACAAAACAATGGCTGAAAAAATAGAGCCCCAAAAGACAAAGAAAGAACACCTTGCTGTTACTCTGAGTAAAAAATTTGAAAAAAATCGAAAAGAAATCGGTAAACTTGAACGCGCCGATGCGGAAAAGCACAAAGAAAAAATAGAGGAGCTACACAGAGAAGCTTTGGAATTATTACAGCAGATGAAAGAGCTGGATGAAAAATTTGTAGCTAGTATAGACAGAAAGTATGCAAAAATTAAAAAAGAATTCGAAGAAGAATTAGAACCTGTCATCAAGGAAGCAGACAACATCAAAGCTCAGCTAGAAGCATTGGACAAAGAAGATGCTGACTTGGATCAACTTGAAGCAAGCCTAAATGCCCATATCGTAGAACAG
>JBKBJD010000018.1:0-9268 GCA_046294035.1 Minisyncoccia bacterium | reverse complement strand
CATGATGTCCTGATTTAATTTATCTCCAGCAATCTTTAGATTTTTTGATTTGACTATACCACCCAAAGAAATCACTGCGATGTCTGTAGTACCACCACCGATATCAATAATCATTGAACCTTGCGGATCTTTGATAGGCATACGAATACCGATAGCGGCTGCCATCGGCTCTTCAATCAAGTATACTTCGCGTGCTCCAGCTGAGCGCGCTGCGTCATACACCGCTCTTGATTCGACATTGGTAGTACCAGAAGGCACGCCAACCACCACTCTCGGACGGAAAAATTTTGGAGACATTTTGTCTGCCTTGTTAATGAGATAAGATAGCATCTCTTCAGTCACTTCAAAATCAGAAATAACTCCGTCAACCAAAGGTCTGACCGCCCTGATGTGTCCCGGGGTGCGACCCAACATTTCTTTTGCTTTTGTACCAACAGCTAGTATCTGGTTCGTCTTTTGATTGACGGCCACGACAGAAGGTTCATTGATGACAATACCGTGTCCTTTCAGATAGACCAGAGTGTTCGCCGTGCCAAGATCAATACCAATCTCGTTTGAAAAAAGTTTGTATAATTTATTAAACATTTAGCGTTTTGATTAATTCATCAACACTCACGACTATACCCTTCTCTTCAGTACGCTTCTTAACCTCAACCCCGTTTTCTTTCATACTACGATTTGAAACCACCACACGGACAGGCATTCCCAAAAGATCTGCGTCGGCAAATTTTTCTCCAGCAGACAAGCCGATACGATCATCAAACAAAACTTCAATATTTTGATCCGACAAAGTTTTGTACACTTTTTCTGCTTCAAGTCGCACGGTCTCATCTTCTCCCAAAGCTAGTAAATGCACCTTAAAAGGCGCAACAGATTCTGGCCAAATAATACCCTTATCGTCTGATAGCACTTCCACGATAGTACCCATAAGGCGACCAAGACCAATACCGTAGCTACCCATAATCACAGGCTTTTCTACACCAGACTCATCTGTGTAATTTAAATCAAAAGGAGTAGAGAACTTGGTACCCAAGGAAAAAATATTGCCCACCTCAACCGCTGTGTGCTCAACCAAACTATCTTTGGAAAGACTTAAGGTCTCTAGCACGTCATCAGTAAATACTTCTTGGTTCACGGCTATACCCTTGTTTTCATCTACATAAATCGTGTCTTCACCAGCACTTGTGATTGTTTGGAACTCATGAGAAAACTGTGAAAAAGTACCACCTGAAGCAAAGGTCAGATAGGTGAGGTGCCCGATACCAGCCCTCTTGAATATATTGATGTAAGCTTGTTTGATTTTTTCATAAAACACGGCATGCTCTTGGTCATCTTTGGCAAAAGAGTAAAGTGCCTTCCAGTAAAATTCACGACCACGCATAATACCTGATTTACTACGAGTTTCGTTGCGAAAAATATTTTTAAAATCATATGGAAAAATTGGCAGATCTTTATATGAAGTTATGTATTGCTTCATGATGTTTGAAAAAGCTTCTTCGTTGGTGAAAGACAGACCCACCTCTCCTCCGTTTTTTAATTTGGTCTTAAACCAATTATCCACAACATCATCACTCCAGCGATTTGATTTCTCCCAAACTTCACGATTCTGCAAGACAGCCGTTCGCATCTCAGTACCACCAATAGAATTCATTTCTTCACGAATTATATTTTCTATTTTTTGAATCACTCGTAGGCCAAGAGGCAGAAAATCATACACCCCGGCCATTTCTTTGTAGATATATCCCCCACGGATCAATAGTTCAGCATTTTTGGCCACTTCATCAGCTGGTGCTTCCTTTTTTGTCCGTGTAAAAAGTTGTGATTGTCGCATGGGCTCATATTAACCCAAATAACGAAAGAGGTCAAAGAAATAAAGGATAGAATGCTTGGGTTGGGTTGCAAAATGGGTCAGTTTTTGCTAGTATGGACCATATGCAAAAAACTGAAAAAAGCAAGACAGAGAACGTAGTAGAGAAGATGTTTGAAGCTGGGGTCCAATACGGATTCGGCAAGTCGAGACGTCACCCTTCCGTTTCTCCTTTTATTTATACAACCAAAAACCGTACCGATATCATCGACCTCGAACAGACAGCAGTTATGCTTACCAAAGCTGAGGCTTTCTTTGAGAAATTAGGTGAAAAGGGTGCCACCATCCTCCTCGTTGGCACAAAACCAGAAGCTCGTGAAGCTCTCACTAAAATGGCACAAGATTTAGACATGCCTTTCGTTATCGAACGTTGGATTGGCGGTACTCTAAGCAACTTTGTAGAAATAAAGAAGCGTATTGTCGAGCTTGAGAACTATCAAAAATCCAGTGCAACTGGTGATTTATCAAAATACACCAAAAAAGAACGAGTGGTACTCGCAAAAAAGATGGAGAAGCTAGCCCGTTATTATCAAGGTCTACTTACCTTAAAGAAAGCTCCGGATGCTTTGTTTGTAATTGACGCAAAAGCTGAACACATTGCAGTGACTGAAGCAAATGACGCAGGCATACCGGTAATTGCCCTACTCAACACCGACACTAACACCAAAAACGTAAAATATCCTATCGTTGGTAACGATGCTGCCATCCCAGCTATAAAGTTCTTTACCCAGGCTCTGACTCTCGCATACGAGAATGGTCGTGGTAAATCTAAAAAATAATTTTTAATTAAAACATACAAAACTATGGAAATCACAACAGAGTTAGTGAAAGAATTGCGCGACAAAACAGGTATCTCAGTCATGCAGTGTCGCAAAGCTCTAGAAGAAGCAGCTGGTGACATGGAAAAAGCAATCGCCATCCTCAAAAAAACCAGTGCTTCGATCGCGGAAAAAAAGATGGATCGTGAAGCAAAAGACGGGGCTGTAGCCGTAAAAGTAGAAAACGGTAAAGCTACCTTAGTTGCATTACACTGCGAAACAGACTTCGTTTCTAAAAATGCTGACTTTGTGGAATTATTGAACTCTTTGACCGAAAAAGCTGCATCTGAAGGTGTTGATGCAGTAAAGACTGTGGCAAAGGATATGATTGATCCGATCATCCAAAAAACTGGAGAAAAAATAGAGCTTGGAGAAGTTTCTGTTGTCTCAGGTGATGTGCTAGGAACCTATGTACATAGCAATAAAAAAGCAGTTATAGTTTCACTTACTGGAGGTAATACTGATATTGCAAAAGATGTGGCTATGCACGTAGCTGCAATGCGCCCTGAATATATGAGCGCAGCAGACATTGATGACAACGCGAGAGCACTGATGCGTGAGGTGTTTGAAAAAGAAGTGGCTGGTTCAGATAAACCAGAGGAAATAAAGCAAAAAATGCTTGAAGGCAAGATGACCACCTACTTTAAAGAAAAGACACTTGTAGATCAATCTTTCATCAAAGACAGCGAGCTTACTGTGGGTGCTTTCCTATCTAAAAATGGAGCTTCCATAAAAGAAGTAAAAACTTACTTCATATAAAACATGTCATTCTTTTTAGTGTTATTTTTTACTTCGGCCATAGGAATAACTGCACTTGTGGGACGCAAGGTATATGCTTTGCGTCACACCGAAGTGCATGTGCCTCGGGATATTGATTTTACTATCGATGTACCTGATTTTGAAGAAGTAAAAAATACACTAATAAAGAAAAGTAGACGTTATGGTTACGTAGCCCTGGTAGTCACTATTCGACTCTACGTACTCGGCACACATGCTACCAAACACCACACTCGCCAAATAGTCAAAAAGATAAAAGAAAGATTAAATAAGAGACATACTGCAAAACCCACAACTCATAAATCCGAAAATAAGTTTTTAAAGAAAGTGACAGAGTACAAAAACAGAATAGAGAAAATCAAGGAGCAGATTAAGACAGAAGAGGGATTGAATTAAATTTAGTTTTAGTGTAGTGTATAGACGACGCCGGAATAGCTCAGTTGGTAGAGCAACGCTTTTGTAAAGCGAAGGTCGTGGGTTCAAATCCCTCTTCCGGCTCCACAAAAAACAAAACCCCCGACCAAAGTCGGGGGTTTTGTTTTAACTTTATTCAGCTTCTTTGTTTAAAATAGAGGCTTCCTTGTTTTCAAGCTTGAAATTCTTCTCTATCTTTTCCTGCAACTCATCTATTGGCCTGAAACCAGTCATCACCTCATCGTCCAAAACTATAGCTGGTAATTTTGTGTCTTCTATTTTAAAAATTCGAAGCATCGCCTCAACAGCTGACAAGTCGGTACTGTAATCAAATGAATATACGCGAAGTTCAGGGTATTGTGCACGCAACTTAGACAAAACTAAACCAGTACGTTCACATTCACTGCAATTCTCAGCTGTTGTGTAGAAATAGAGAATGAAGGCATATTGCTTGCCACACCGCTCGCTAATCTTCTTCATAAGCAAGTAATCTTTAATTTGAAGCAGCGCGTAATACTTTCGCAAGAATTGAACCTCTTCTGTCTGCCCTAGATTGTCTTCTCCCCATTCTAGTTTTTGTCCAAGTTCACCAAGCTCTTCAGAAAGAGCACTGTAGTTTACATTTTTACAAGAAAGTTCTGATAGTAAACTGTACTGAGTCTCAGAAGAGAGTATATCAAGAGCTATTTTGTTTTGAATATCTCTAAGCTCGGCTACTTTCTTGCTACCAAAGTAGGTACTCAAATAACTAGCACTTACAAAGATAAGGCCAGTGATAATAAAAACGATAACATACTTTTTCCAATCAAAATTGTTGTTTTCCATAAAATTTAACGCCAGCTTGGTTTCTGGGCAAAAATAGTATTAAACACAGCCCGAATCAACCAAAATGGTGCGATAACGCTATATATAACTATAAAATATAAAATATGCAGTGGTGATAGTCTACGATCCAAAGACATCCACTTACCAATAATAATCGACGTAATAAGCAACACGAATAATGTGACTGTAATAAAAAGCAACATACCTGTATTTAGATAAAACAAATCAAAATCATAAGCATCGTTTGGCACGTATAGACCGGTGGTTCTAATCGCTAGTATTTTTGACTCGGTTGCCTGCCACAATTTATGCATCATTCTAAAAAATAAGTATGTAGCCGAAATAACAGAAATAATACCAGCTGGTACAGTAAAGAATGCGAAGTGTCCGTATTTCTTTTTGAAGAGCAGTTTACGATAGTCAATCGTGTTGTTGATAAATCCATAAATCCAACGCAAACGTTGTTTGTAGAGTTTCTTCACCGTGCGTGGTGTATTTGTGCGTACATATGCATCATTACACTGCCCTATCTTGTAACCATGTTTTTGCATACGATATGCAATCTCCATGTCTTCTGTATTGTGTGCTTTGCGATAAGGACCTAAGTCATCGAAAACTTTTTTACGAAACACAGTCAATGGACCCGGGGTGACGTGAATAGCACCTAAAAAGCCAAGCATTTTCTTAATATAAATAGACATATCATATTCTGCCTTCTGTGCTTTCTGAATTAGAGTCTGTGGTGCTTCTACGATAATCGATGGTGCAACCGCCATCAATGACGGATCTTCCTCAAAATACGACATAATACGGATAAGTGACTCTGGTTCAGCAAAAGAGTCGGCATCTAAGCATGCTGTAAATTCAGCATCTGTCTCAGCTAGGCCTAGGTTGAGGGCGGTGTGCTTACCTCCGTTTTCTTTACGAAAAACGCGCACATTTGGATATTCGGCGAACTTTTTAATCACCTCGTATGTGCCATCAGTAGACCCGTCATCAATCAAGAAAATACTAAGTTTTTCCTTTGGATACTTTAAGCCGAGTAGAGATTCTACTGTGCGTTCAACGGTTTTTTCTTCATTCCAACAAGGCACCATAATGGTCACGGTTGGGTAATTTTCTAACACGATCTCTCCCCTTCTGCGCACTATTTTGCGCTTATTTTCAAGGAAGGTTACCAATAAAAAAACCTGTACGTACAAGGAGAGGAAAAGGAATACGTAAAACAATGAGTTGAGGGCTGCCATGATTATGTAACGATAACTATAGCATTTTTCAACCCAAAAAACAACCTATCCCCGTGCCTAAATACTTGGTATAATGAATGTATTAATAGTTAAAAAAGACATATGGAAAATAACACACAACTAGAGCAGAAACCAAAAAATAAATTGTTTTTAAGTATTGGTATTGTACTTTTTGTACTGATTGGTGGTTTCTTTTTGCTACAAAATACGACTCCCCCGAAGCAAAACAACTCACCAGTTTCTAGCACAGAAATTGGCATTATGCCCGTCACGGCAGATGATCACATTTTAGGTGATCCTAATGCGCGAATCATTATCGTAGAGTATTCTGATACAGAGTGCCCATTCTGTAAGCGTTTTCATGGAGATATGCACAAACTATTAGACACCTATTCGGATGTCGCTTGGGTGTATCGACACTACCCTATTCCTTCACTCCATGCCAAGGCATACAAAGAAGCAATCGCAACCGAATGTGCTGCTGTGCAAGGCGGTAACGATACTTTCTGGCGTTATACCGATGAAGTATACGCTCGCACCAACTCAAACGATTCACTTGATACACAAGAGTTGTATAGTATAGCTCAAAGCTTAGACCTTGATATGATTGCCTTTAAAACCTGCCTTGAAAATGAAGAGACCGCTAGCGTAGTAGATGCTCACATGGCTGACGGAAGCAAGAATGGCGTACAAGGTACTCCAACTTCCTTTGTATTAAAAGATGGGAAAATGGTTCAAGAGATACCTGGAGCTTTGCCTTACGCACAACTCGCACCCTTCATAGAAGACTTGTTAAAATAAATTATCCCCTAATATAAAACCCCTCTTTAGGAGGGGTTTTATATTAGTCAAAATAGTTTTTATGTCTTGAAATTTTTTCGTGGTTACGTAATTTGTCGTGTACTTTTGCTTCAATCTGGCGAATGCGCTCACGGGTTACACCAAACTCCTCTCCTACCCGCTCTAGCGTGTGCTGGATACCATCAGTGAGACCATAACGCATTTCAAGAATCTTTCTTTCCTTTGGATTCAGCTCGTCTAATACTTCACGAATCTGATCTGACAAGATACGACGAGAAGACTCTTGGTCTGGACGTAAAATTTTATCATCAGATATAAAGTTTTCAAGAGTTGACTTGTCGTCATCGTCACCTACTGGCTGTTCGAGTGATATGGTCTCTTGGGATATATTTTCAATGACATGGATCTTGTCAACAGGAATACCCATCTCTGTAGCTATCTCCTCGGCTAGGGGTTCGCGTCCTAAGTCTTGAGAAAGTTTCCGGTGAGTTTGTTTGTATTTGGAAATAGTTTCAACCATGTGTACTGGAATACGAATAGTGCGAGACTGATCAGCTAAAGCACGAGTAATAGACTGACGAATCCACCAAGTGGCGTAAGTAGAAAACTTATAACCCTTTGTCCAGTCAAATTTTTCAACGGCTTTGAAGAGACCAAGGTTCCCTTCTTGAATTAAGTCTAAGAGAGACAGATTGGCACTTCGGCCTACGTATTTCTTTGCAATGGAAACAACTAAGCGCAAGTTGGCACGAGCTAACAAGTTTTTAGCCTCCTCGTCACCCTTTTCAATACGCTTTGCGAGTTCACGTTCTTCTGCTGCATAAATAAGTGGATACTGACCTATTTCTTTTAGATAAATCTGTATCGAATCATGCGCAGCGCCTTTGAGTAGGTCTTTATCATTTAAATCAGCGTCTAAGTTAAGCAGATTACCGCCCTCAAGAACATCAATCCCAACGGTCGAAAATTTTTCATACAATTCATCCAAAAATAGAATATTGTTCTCGATATCTGGAAATGTTTTTAGTATCTCATCGTATGTAATAAAACCACGCTTCTTGCCTTTTTCAATCAATTCATCAGATTTAATGCGCAACTCCTCTTCTTTACTTTCAGCAGAAGTCATTTTTTTAGGTTTCTCCTTTTTGACTGCTACCTTTTTGACCACAACTTTTTTGACTGGTTTAGGCTTGGATGTTTTCGTGTTTATTTTTTTAGGCAGTGCTTTTGGTTTTGTTTTTTTAACCAGCTTCTCTTTCTTTGCTGGTTTTGCAACCTTTTTCACTATTTTCTTTTTATTTTTCATACGACTTTTTAAAAACTACTAATTACATACTGCGACTATTTTTAATTTCGTGAATTTTATTATTAATAATCTGACAATCTTTTAAAATCTCTTGAATTTTTGCTTCGTCGTTCATTTCCTCAGCTTTGTATAATTCATGCATTTTGTTGGTGAGTTGTTCTTTGAGGTTTTCTTCTTTTAAATTATTTAGGAGTTCCATAATATCACGTTTCACATCAACCCCATTACTATAAAATACTTCAGCTTCGTATAGCAAATCTTCTTTATATGGGGCATATCGTTCGTTCAGTGCTTCTTTAGTGATACCTAAGGTTTCTGCTACTTCCTGCAGTAATTCCTCAGACTTCTCATCTTTACCAATCCACAGAAAGCCCAGCAATCTACGTAAAATATAATCCTTGCGGGCTATCTCTAGACGATTTTGCTCAATCTTTTCAATATAAGCCTTTTCGTTGACAGAGGCCTGACTGACAGTACTCAAATCATCTCGCAAGATGCTTTCTGGTATAGCCGTTTTGCCACTAATTTTTTTCAGAAAAAATTCTTGATCTATGTTGGTAGATAGCATGGCCACAAAAGGAAGGATTTGCTCTTTGACCAACAAACCTAACTTTCGATCACCCACACGGGTAGTCTTCAAAATTTTATCGAGTAGAAATTCAATAACAGTCATTGAATTTCGTACTACCTCTCGCCATGCATCTTTACCTTCTTTTGAAACCACGTCGGCAGGATCAAAACCTTCTTTAAGAGGTGCTATCTTGACGTCCATGCCAAGTGAAAGTGCGATCTTACTAGCTCTTAATGCCGCCTTCACTCCAGCTTCATCTCCGTCGTATGCGATGACAAGATTTTTTGACATCCGACGCAATAAACCCAAATTCGAAACAGCCTCTTCTCTCTCTAACTCATCCGAAAAAGCAGTGCCTGAAGTAGCTACTGTATTAGCAAAACCAGCTTGATGAGACAAAAGTAGATCCATCTGTCCTTCAACCAAAATAGCAAAATTATTTTTTTTGATTGATAATTTTGCTTTATCCAATCCATACAATACTGTCGATTTTTTAAAAATCGCAGTTTCAGGTGAATTTAGATACTTTGCTGACTTGCCATCATCTGGGAAAAGCCTACCTGAAAAAGCAATAACTCTTCCGCTTGAGTCCATTATCGGAAACATAATCCGTCCACGAAAACGATCGTAAGTCACATCCCG
>JBKBJD010000017.1:0-9464 GCA_046294035.1 Minisyncoccia bacterium | reverse complement strand
AGGTACCGATTGTGCTTCGACCAGTGTACGCAGAGTAGAGAGAAGATTAGAAGTAAATTACTAAGATGAATAAAACTGAAGCTCAAAAAAGAGTAAAAAAGTTACGAGCTGAGATAGCACGACTTCGAGACCTGTACCATACGAAAGACACACCAGAAGTTTCTGATGCTGTGTATGATTCTCTTAATTTAGAGCTTCGCGCTATTATTAGAGAGTTTCCAGAATTTGAAGATTTAAATGCGCCTGAACATCGTGTGGGTGGTAAACCTTTATCAAAATTCACCAAGGTAGAGCACCAAACACGGATGCTTTCTTTAAACGATGTTTTTTCTTTTTATGAAATAAAAGAGTGGCAAGAAAGGATACAGAAACTCATTCCTGGTAAAAAATTTAATTACTTCTGTGAAGTAAAATTTGATGGATTGGCGGTGTCTTTGGTGTACGAGAACGGTGTTTTGGTGCGTGGGGCTACCAGAGGAGATGGATTTATTGGAGAAGACATAACTGAAAATTTAAAAACAATTCGTAGTATACCAATTATGCTTTCTTCTCCATATCCTCCATATATCGAAGTACGAGGTGAAGCATTGTTAGCGAAAGACACATTTGAAGCCCTCAATCAAAAAAACTCACTTGAAGGAAAGCCTCTACTTGCTAATACTCGTAACGCAGCAGCTGGCAGCTTGCGTCAATTGGATCCAAAACTTGCTGCTTCGCGTAATCTAGATTTTCGTCCGTACGATATAGCAAATATCAAAGGCGGTTTGGTTTTTAAAACCCACAGTGAAAAACATGAGTATCTAAAGGGGTTGGGGTTTACTGTGGATACTCATGATGCTGTAAGCAAGAACTTAAATGATGTAGAATCTTTTATTAATGATTTTGAAAAAATACGCCCACATTTTCCGTTTGGAACTGATGGGGTAGTGGTTTGCGTGGATGATATATCCTTGCAGGAAACATTGGGGGTGGTTGGCAAGGCTCCTAGATCAAGTATCGCTTATAAATACCCGGCTGAAAAAGCGACAACTCGGGTGCTTGATATTGTAGTTAATGTTGGGCGTACAGGGGTGCTTACACCTCTTGCCATATTCCAACCGACGAAGGTGGCTGGATCTACTGTCTCGAAAGCAACACTGCATAATTTTGATCAGATAGAGAGGCTTGGTATAAAAATCGGAGATACCGTGGTGATTGAAAAAGCTGGAGATGTCATACCAAAAGTGGTCGAAGTTTTGCCAAAACTGCGTACAGGCAAAGAGAAGGATTTCCCTGTGCCAGGGCAGTGTACGGTCTGCGGTGGAAGCATAGAGAAAAAGGTGGGAGAAAGTGATACATCTGTGGCCTATTACTGTAAAAACAAAAAATGTCCTGCTAAAAATGAAAGGTATCTAGAACACTTTGTATCAGTATTTGAGATTTATGAGCTTGGTCCAAAAATATTACGTCGATTCAAAGATGAAGGTCTCATCACTGACGCTGCGGATATATTTACGCTCGATCAGAATGATATTGCCTCTCTTGATAGGTTTGGTGAAAAATCAGCTGAAAATATAATCCGTGAGATTAACGAGAAAAAAAATATATCACTTGCCCGTTTTTTGTGGGCACTTGGAATTTTGCACGTAGGCGAGGAGACGGCGCGTGATCTGGCACAGCATTTTGGTAACTTAGATCGTATTGTAAGTGCAAGCAGAGAAGAGCTCGAGAGTATTGAGCAGATAGGACCCAAAGTATCAAACAGTGTCTACGAATTTTTTCAAGATAAACAGCATTTGGATTTTATAACAAAATTACTAAAAAACGGAGTAAATATAAAAAAAGTAAAAAGCATAGAAAAGGGCAAACTAAGCGGGCTTACTTTTGTGCTGACCGGAACCCTCTCTACAATGTCACGTGAGATAGCCAAAGAGAAGGTGTTGAATTTAGGGGGCAAAGTATCTGGTTCTGTGTCAAAAAATACTTCTTATCTTGTTGCTGGTGAAGATGCTGGGTCGAAGCTTGCAAATGCCCAAAAACTAGGGGTGAAAGTCCTCACTGAGGATGATTTTTTGAAAATGTTATAATAGATTTATGCCATTTAGAGAAGGTCCACTTGATCCAAAAACAGGGAAGCGAGGTCCATTACAAAAAATTCCAGAACAAACACCTGCTAAAAATGAAAGCCATTTCTGTGGTTTGTGTGATGATACTGGTGTTGTAGAAGAGCATCAGTTTTGTTCGTGTCAAAAAGGTCAAAGATTACGCCAAGAGGAATCACGAGAAAGGTCAAAAAGATCCGAGCCGCCAGCTCCCACGGATGACCAAAAATCAGCCTTCGATCAACCTTCAAAAAATACAGGCACACAACTAGATTTGTTTGATAATTAAGAAAGCTCCAATAGGACAATAGCCATGATGCCAAGACCCACTCCAGCTAGCTGGAGTGGGTTGATTGTTTCTTTAAAATAAAACCAGCTGACTAATAGGAGGGTAATGATATTGAAAATTACAAAAATAGTCGAGGCAACAGCTATGTTTTTGTATTTGAAGCTCAGTCCGAGAAATACTAGCCCAATGAGATATACCAAAAGTCCAAACAAAAAAGTTTGCCAGTTTTGATTGCTGACCCATTTTTTCATAATGATGTCGCCAATAGTGAGCACACTCCCACCAACAAACAGTAATATAAATGGGATATAAGTAGACATAATTATATTATAGCTTATTTGTTTTACTGCGGAGGCGGAGAGATTCGAACTCTCGGTCCGGTTTCCCAGACTCAGACTTTCCAGGTCTGTGCACTAGACCGCTATGCGACGCCTCCAGTGCATCCAATTTACTACAAAATTTTATAAAATGCTATAATTCAAGTATGGATACCTTGATGAAAGCAGACATTTTCTTTTTTATAAGTTCTATGTCGGCGGTTGTGCTGACTATATTTGCGATTATCGCATTATATTACCTGATTCGCATTTTGCGTGATTTTAGTAATATTTCGGATACGTTAAAAAACGGGGTAGATAAGGCCTCAGGGCACTTGGATGACTTGATAGATATGCTCATGAGCAGTGCATTTTTCCGCTTGTTTTTTGGTAAAAAACGGGCTCGCAAAAATTCTAAAAAGGATTAAAATATATATGTAGTATTAACAGTTTAATTATCTAAAATATATGGCAAGTAAAGCAAAAAAAGGAGGGGAGGCAGGTAAGGCGCTCGCAGTGGGTGCAAGCGTAGCGGCAGTATCAGCTGCAGCATATTTATTGTTTGGCCCAGAAGGCAAGAAGAATCGCAAAAAGGTAAAAGGGTGGGCTATCAAGATGAAGGGTGAGATGATCGAAAAGCTGGAGAACCTACAAGAAGTTACCGAACCCGTGTATCACAAAGTGGTAGACGAAGTTTCAGCAAAATATGCAAAGCTAAAGAATATCGACGAAAAAGATGTTGCAGAAGCGGTCAATGAAGTAAAGAAGCACTGGAAGACTCTCGTTCGTGATATGAAGCCAAAGAAGAAGGCGGCTAAAAAGGCAAAGAAATAGAGAGTGAAGCAGGTAATTCTCCTACATAAAAAAGAAGGCGAAACACCCCTAGAAGCCCTAGGGGTGTTTCGGCGTAAGCACCCAGCCTATGCACGTGTGCCCATGACATATGCTGGCAGGCTCGACCCTATGGCGTCTGGGGCGCTCTTAGTATTGGTAGGAGAAGAATGTAAGCATAAAGAAAAATACCTGAGTCTTGATAAGGAGTATGAGTTTGAAATTCTTTTTGGTGTTTCGACAGATACATACGACATATTGGGCAAAATACAACAGGCTGATATTTTAGAGAATTCAAAGATACCAGAGAAAGATTTGTTAAAAAAAATAAAAAAACACCTCCTTTATTTTAAAGGTAAGTTTACCCAGAAGTATCCGATTTACTCTTCGAAAACTGTCCACGGCAAGCCGCTGTTTGAGTATGGCCGAGAGGGTATAGACGTAGAAGTACCACAACGTGAAGTATCGGTTAAAAAATTACAACTTCTGCATTTGAGAAAGATAACTAGTAAAAAACTTTTAGCAAATATCGAAAAAAGAATTGGTAAGGTAAAAGGAGATTTTCGTCAGGCAGAGATATTGAGTAACTGGCGAGAGGTATTAAAAAACAAAAAGGAGTCCTATTATGTAGGATATTTTAGGATTGCTTGTAGTAGTGGCACGTACGTACGAGGTATAGCATATGGTCTCGGAGAAAGTTTGGGTATTCCAGCACTCGCACATAAAATAAAACGGACAAAAATTGGTAAATATGCTAAGGTGTAATGATGGAAATTCAAACTATACTGGGTTTAATATTCGGGGTTTTGGTGGTAGGTTTTCTCATTGCAGATCTTGGTTTTTTCAATAAAAAGAGTCACAAGATTAGCTTTAAAGAGGCACTCACTCAGTCTATATTTTGGGTGGTGGTTTCTTTGATTTTTGGGCTGCTTATTTTTTTGTTTCTAGACAAGAGTACTGCAGTAGAATTTCTTAGTGCGTATGTCACAGAAAAGATGCTTTCGGTAGACAATCTTTTTGTGATTATGCTCATCTTTAGTTATTTTAATCTAGATGAGAAGTATCATCATCGAGTGCTTTTCTGGGGTATTTTGGGGGCAATTGTTTTCCGTGCTTTATTTATACTAGTTGGATCATATATTATTAGCCAGTTTCATTGGGTGTTGTATATTTTTGGGGCCATATTGCTCTATACTGGAATAAAATTATTGGGGGATAAAAAAGAGGAGCATATTGATTTTAAGAAAAGTAAGGTCATAAAATTTCTTCATAAAATATTGCCTTTCACGGACAGTCATCATGGGGGCAAGTTTTTTGTACGAGAGAACGGTAAGCTGTACTTTACTTCTTTGTTTATGGTACTGGCAATGGTAGAGGCTACTGATATTATTTTTGCAGTTGATTCGATTCCAGCTGTTTTTGCTATTTCACAAAATCCTTTTGTAGTTTTCACCTCAAACATCTTCGCGATTATGGGGTTGCGAGCATTGTTCTTTTTACTCGAACATGTATTGCATCGTTTCCATCATCTACAAAAAGGTCTTGCTGTTATACTACTCTTTATTGGTGGTAAAATGCTTATGGGTATTTTCGGGCTGCATATATCTTCAATCCTGTCTTTTGGTGTGATTATGCTTGCTCTTATTGCCTCGATGGTATTGTCTCTTGTTTTCCCTAAAAAGATTTAAAATATATTAGTAGTCATTTTGGTATAAAAGATGTTTGAGTCTGAATACAAAAAATTAAATAAAGAACAAAAACAGGCGGTTGATACTATAGAAGGGCCGGTCATGGTTGTAGCTGGTCCGGGGACCGGCAAGACTCAAGTTCTGGCACTTCGGATTGCTAATATTTTGGAGAAGACGGATGTCGGTGCAGACTCTGTGCTGTGTCTGACTTTCACTAATTCAGGTGTGGTGGCTATGAGGGAAAGGCTACGCCGCTATATTGGCGGGGCGAGTTCTAAGGTCCATATAAACACTTTCCATACTTTTGCTTTGCAGATTATTGAGGATAATTATGAGCTGCTTGATTTAGACGAGCCCCCAAAGCTGCTTGATGAAAACGGACTCATCATGCTTGTGGATCATATTTTAGAGAATAATGAATGGAAATACATCAAACCACGTGGTGATAATTCTAGGTATTATCGGGATTTAAAATCCATACTATCGCTACTGAAACGTGAACAGATAACTCCAGATGAATTTGAAGCAGAAATCAAGGCAGATATAGTAAATATTAAAGAAGACCCCAACAATATTTCTACCAGGGGCGAGAGCAAGGGTGAACTCAAAAAAGAATTTGTTAAAAAGATTGAAAGCCTAGAGCGGACGCTTGAGGTGGTGTGGTTTTATCGAGTATACGAAGCTGCAAAAAAGGATCGGAATGTTTTTGATTTTGATGATGTATTGTCTGCGCTTGTTTATCTGACCGAAGATGAGAATGTTTGTGCAGATTTAAAAGAAAAGTATTTGTATGTGTTGATTGATGAACATCAAGATTCAAGTGGAGTGCAGAATTTATTCTTACAGAACGTATGGGGCAAAGAAGAAAAACCCAACATATTCGTTGTAGGGGATGATCGTCAGCTTATCTATGGATTCGGCGGCGCATCGCTTGCATACTTTGAAGGTTTCAAGCATTCTTTTGGCAAAGCGAAACTTATAACTTTGGTTGAGAATTATCGTTCCACGCAAAATATTATTGATACTTCACACGCACTACTTGAGAGTAGTATCTCTGGCGAGAAATTAAGAAGTAATTCGACAGATTCACATCCTCTACGACTTTTAGAATGTGAATACGAACGAGATGAAATAATTGCTTTTGGTCTAGATATTTTGAAAAATAAAATTGAGCCGAGTGAAGCTGCTCTTTTGGTTCCTAAGGGTCGACATGTAAAAACAGCGGCAACCATATTACGTGATATGGGGATTAAGGTTTCAGCTGATAGAGAGGGTAATTTATTTGATTTTGCTGAAGCGCTGTCTTTGATTAGGATACTGCGCATTGTGGCTGATCCATATAATGACGTGGCTTTAGCAGAGTCTTTTTTTGATCCATTGTCGGGTGTGCCACCCATAGATGCGCATGAATTTATTCGCAGTCAAAACATGCGTTCATTTGCTCAATTGCTTGTAAATAAAGAAGAAGCCAGTCTTTTCTTAGACAACACCCCATACAAATCTTGGATACGTAAATTGCGTGCTTGGGTTAATGTTTCTAACACTCTTGATGTTTATACTCTAGTGCAGAAAATAGGGGATGAGCTTTTAATAACTGACGCGAGAGATCACGATACTCTGGTGAGAAGGGTTGAAGTGGTGCGAACCATACTGCATTTGGTTTTAGCTCAAACTGAGAAAGAAAAAAATTTAACACTTAAAAATTTTTTGAATTTCCTAGACAGGCTAGATGCATATAACGAACAAATACCAATAGCCACATTTGGTAAATCAGAAGGTGTTAGGATTATGACTCTGCACGCTTCTAAGGGACTTGAGTTTGATTATGTATGGATTGCCCATATGGATGAAGGTTCGTTTGAGCGAGGTAAAAGACTTGGATTTACTTTACCAGAGAGTATAGAAGAGAAGGTGGCCGAGAAAGATGAAGAAGTATTAAAGCGTGAGCTGTATGTAGCCATAACGCGTGCTCGCAAGTTTTGTAATATTTCATATGCTTCTACCTCCTACACTGGTCGGGCGATCCATTTGTCCACCGTAGTGGAAGCTATCCCAGCTGAATTACTAGAAAGAGTTTCAAAAGGCCAAGTAGAACAAGAAATTCTGAGTCATAATCCAAATCTGTATATCAAAAACGAGAGACCTGTTGAAAATTCTGTATTATTAAACGAACTCTCAGAAATAGTGGCTGGCGAGTTTACAGACAGATTAGTGTCTGTGTCTATGCTCAATAATTTCTTTGAATGTCCTTGGAAATGGTATTTTAGGAATTTGCTACAGTTGCCAGAACCAGAGAGTCGAAGTTTAGTTTTGGGTAATTTGGTACATGGAGCGATTGATAAGATTTTAAAATCTCGCAAGAAACCAAGTGATACAGAATTGGTAGATATGGTCTCGGGTGACAAAGAGGCAGGCCATATTGTAGAGCATTGGGTAGAAGAATATTTTGATAAATTAGCTAAAAGTTATGAAAATGAAAAAAGTGTTTCAGTAAAAGACGAGCGTTTCCCAGAGCTCACAGTATATGGGAAGATAGACTTGGTAGAGAAAATAGGGGAAGATTCTGCCAGAGTGACTGACTTTAAAACTGGAACACCAAAGAAAAAAAGTGATATTGAAAAATTGGATGAATCCGAAAAGATGAGTAGCTTAATGCGCCAGCTGGCTATGTATTCATATTTGTTAAAGCAAAGTCCTAAATGGAATGTAGATGTGGCAGAATCCAGACTTCTTTTCCTTGAAGCGAAAGACCAAAAAGAAGAAATATATCAAACTCGTATAGATGACGAAACTATAGATTTACTTGTGGCTGATATATTGGAGTATCGTGATTCGGTTGCCGGTGGTAAATGGGTGTCTCGTGAATGTCACTTTAAATCATATGGCAAGCAAGACGCAGAATGTTCATATTGCAAAATGTCTAAAATTTATCAATAAATTCTTGCAATTTGGTCTTTTGACAGGTATGTTTTTATATGTAAGATTAGTTGAGGGTTAATATATATGCATAAAAAGGTTAATTTAAAATCAAAAGAAGAATTACTTGAAGATTTAAAGAAAGAAGACTTTCGTCGCAAAACTGTTTCTTTTTATAGGTATGTAAAAATAGAAAATCCAAAAGAAATGAGGGATTTTTTGTTTGATAAATTAAACGACCTAAAATGTCTAGGCAGGATATATGTAGCTAGTGAAGGCATCAATGCTCAGATGAACGTTCCAGAACACAATTGGCCTGCTTTCGACTCTTTTATCCAAGGTATTCCACAATTCAAAGGAGTGCCCTATAAAATAGCAGTAGAGGAAAAAAACACATCAAGCTTCCTGAAACTAATCATAAAAGTTCGTCCAAAGATTGTGGCAGATGGATTGGATGATAGTTCTTTTGACCCATCTAATACCGGAGAATATGCTACCGCCGAAGATGTAAACAAAATGATTGACCGTGGGGTTACAGTCATAGACATGCGTAACATGTACGAGGCTGCTATCGGGCATTTTGAAAATGCAAAGCTCATGGATGTTGATACTTTTAGAGAACAATTAGCTAAAGTCACAGACATGTTCAAGGATAACAAGGATGAAGAAGTGTTGCTTTACTGTACCGGAGGTATCAGATGTGAAAAGGCTTCGGCCTGGATGAAACACAATGGATTTAAGAATGTAAAACATATTAAAGGTGGCATAATTGATTATGCTCATCAGGTAAAAGAAAAAGGTTTGCAAAATAAATTCAAAGGTAAAAATTTCGTATTTGATGAGAGAATGGGTGAGAAGATAGGGGACGAAATAATATCATTTTGCCAAGTATGTGAAAAAACAAAGTGTGATGACTACACCCACTGCAAAAACAATTCATGTCATGTGCTTTTTATATGCTGTGATGACTGCAAAAATAAATTAAATGGTTACTGTGGTAAAATATGCAATATTTGTGATAAATTCCCTAAAAAAATCAATCAATTTCTCACAGGTCCAAACAAACAAAAATACCGCAATCAATTCAAAAAAAATTACAAAAGATAGAATTTATAATAATCACATGTCATTTACATTCAAAGGTATTACATTTACACACGAAGAAGGTAAACTAAGCGGTTTGCGTTCGTATCTTGAAAATGCGGGTGAAGATATCAGTAGGGACAATTGGGAAGAGATAGATAGAGCTCTTACTTTTGCAGATCAAAATCCTAGTCGTTCTGGTCGTTTTGATTTATACATTGATGGCATGAATCATGAATACTATGTCACTCGCAATACA
>JBKBJD010000016.1:2700-9653 GCA_046294035.1 Minisyncoccia bacterium | reverse complement strand
ATTTCTTTCATAAATTAAAATTTATTTATTCTACGAATATGCCTCTCGTCTTTAGAGAATTCAGTCTTTAAGAAAAGTTCTACCGCAAACTTTGCTTCATCCAAATCCACAAAGCGTGCGCCGATAGAAAGTATATTTGCATCATTGTGTTCTCGTGCAAGCTTTATGATCTCAAACGTATCTGGGCTCACGGTATTGTCTTCTTGTCCATAGAACACTGCAGCTCTTATACCTAGCACCCGGTTAGCACACATGGCTTCACCTTGACCAGAACCACCTATTATGATTCCAAATGTATCGGTATGTTGAGCTACTTCGATAGCAAGCGGAGTAACAAAATCTGGATAATCATCCTCTTCATTTAGGCTAAAAGGCCCCATATCATGCACTTCATACCCGAGCCCAAGCTCCGGCAAATACCTTTTCAATTCTTCTTTTATTTCAAACCCAGCGTGGTCTGATGCTAAATATATTTTCATATTTATTGAGTAGTCTTGCCTGTCTTAATAACATGATCAACCAATGTATATGTATACCCCATTTCGTTGTCGTACCAAGCCATGACTTTGATCAGGTTACCTCCGACGACGCGAGTCAAAGGCAGGTCAGCAATAGATGCGTGTGGATTACCGAGAATATCAGAAGACACCCACGGCTCTTCAGTTACCGCAAAAACTTTACTCCAGCGTGGGTCCTCGGATGCTTTTTTCAAAATTGCATTTACTTCTTCTGCTGTAGTTGGGCGTTTAGAAATAAATGTCACATCCACGATACTACCTGCTGGCACTGGCACACGAATAGAAATACCGTCAAAGAGTCCTTCTAGTGATGGATACGCCTTGGTCACAGCAATGGCCGCACCGGTAGAAGAAGGAACAATGTTCTGCGCTGCCGCACGACCTTCGCGCAAATCTTTCTTACTTGGTCCATCGACAAGTGCCTGGGTAGCAGTATATCCATGCACAGTGTTTAAAATTGCTTTCTCGATACCTAATGCTTCATTTAAAATTCCAATTAATGGGGATGCTGCATTTGTTGTACAAGAGGCGTTTGAAGTGATATCGCAAGTGCCAAATTTTTCTTCATTCACTCCGAGCAAGATGGTCTCGCCTGGGAAAGAACCATCACCTTTGGAAGGAGCTGATATGACCACCTTTTTTGCACCTTGATCAAGATGAAATTTTGCTTTCTCGTAAGCAGTAAAGAGGCCTGTTGATTCGACAACCACGTCCACTTGCAACTCTTTCCAAGGAAGCTTGGTTGTGTCTTTTTCTGAAATAAATTTCACTTGTTTACCGTCGATCCAGATATGAGTCGCATCGCGTGTTACCTCGTGATTCCATTTTCTGTATACTGTGTCATATTGCAACAAATATGCGAGGGATTCGATAGTACCCAAGTCATTGACTGCCACAATCTCAATCTCTGGCCTCTCCCAGGCAATTTTCAAAAATGCGCGTCCGATTCTACCAAACCCGTTAATAGCTACTTTTACTTTTGTGTCCATAAAAATTCATCAAAAATTATTCTAATGCGTTTATTGTAACATGCAATTTTTTTCAAGCCAAAAAAGCAAAACCACGGAGTTTTTCTCCCCGTGGTTTCTATAAACAAACAATAATTTATTGTGGTAAAGGAGTGTTATATATTAATGTTTGATTTGGCTTTTCCCCTTCCGGCTTATTGCCATATATGTCCCCAGGATTCTCATGGTGTGCAGTAGACAAAGCCGTAAAGTCATTTATGTTAGGATGCAAATTACTTAACACGCCGCCAGCTTGACCAGCAGGGTCTATGGTGTAATCCATACATGAACCCTTGTTAGTATTTAAGAAATTTTCATCTTGATGCAACAACCCGAATGCGTGCCCCATAGCATCACAAAGAGCATGTTGCCTCCATTCAGGAGGAGTACCACTACCAATAGCAAGATATTTATCATTAAGCCTGATCTCTGCGCTTACTATGTGAGGATGTTGATCGGAATTACTTATAAGCACAGAAGTGCTAGCAAGGAATGGTTGATCATAATAACCGTTTACTATTTTTACTTGATTCCCTGGTATTAAATTTAATACCGGTGATGCATTCCAATCAGTAAAGGCAAAATCATAAGCAGCATTACCATATAGTCCCTGGTCTGCAAGATAAGCAACCCCAATTGTTACAGGATTAGCTGCTCTCTTCCAGTGTCCAAAGTACTTACCTTCACCACCACCATTTTCACCCAAAGTTCCACATCCGATACATGTTGGTGGTACTGGTGTTACTGGTGCGTTTATAGCGTTACCAGTACAGCGTGGAAATACAGTGCCAGGATCCCATGAAATTGGAGTAATTGTACTACCGTCTGGAGACATGTAATAAATCTTACCCAACAAATCATCTATTCCTGTAGACGGATTTGCCGCAAGATCAAAAGACCCGGCTGGGTAATCATTCTCAAGAAGTGCTTTGTAGAAAACTAACCTTGTGCTTGCACTACCAACAGTGTACGGAGCCTTTGGATACACCCCACTATTTGGATCATCTTCATTTACATTATATGGGTATAGAGCTGGTTTTTCGTTTGGTTTTACATAAAGGAAACCAGTACCAGGGTCTTTTATTCCTAGTACAAAATTAAGAGAACGAGTAGGCGGATAAGGATTTACTACGTTTGCAGATCTGTTTAAACACAATTGAGATGCTACTTTATTTTCAGAACCTTCCCCTTTATTTGAAGTTGTTGTCGTATCTTCCCCAAAAAGCAGTTTTTGAGTATCAGCATCAGCGATACCAGTAGCTTTCAGCCCCACTGATAACTGATATTTCTTAACTGCACCAGTCGTTACGCTACCATAATACTTAGTAACTTTGTCATTAAAAAATCCCTTTTTCTTCAATGCGTTTTGTAGTTTTTCAACTAAAGGACCTTTTGACCCAAAGGATAAAGTTATTGGATCAGAGTTCGGCACAGAACTAGTTACAGACGCTTTGAGGCTTGCCTTCAATGTTTGTAATTCCTTTTTTAAACTTGCAACTTGTGCAACAAGCTCATCGAACGTGAGAGCTTTGGCTGTCTGTGCAGACAAGCCAAAAATAGCTAAAAACATAAAGGTAGCAGCAAACAATTTTAATTTAATATGCTTATTATTAATTATTAATTATTAAATCTATATTTATTATAGCTTGCATGTTGTTTCAAACACAATTAAAACTGTGTATAATGCACACAATGCCACAAACAGAAAAGCAGAAATTCATACACCTACACACCCACAGTCACTATTCCCTACTCGACGGACTCTCTAAGGTAGAAGACATGGTACGGATAGCCAAAGAGCATGGCATGGGGGCTATGGCCATCACCGATCATGGCAATATGTATGGTGCGATTGAATTTTATAAAGAGTGCAAAAAAGCTGGTATCAAACCGATCATCGGATGCGAAGTATATGTCGCTGAAAGAAAAATGACAGACAAAGAACCCGGTATCGACAACAAGCGCTATCACTTGATCTTGCTCGCAAAAAATTTGAAGGGTTACAAAAACTTGATGCGCATAGTCACCGAGGCAAACCTGAAAGGTTATTACTACAAACCTCGAGTCGACATGGATTTACTGCGCGAATTTCATGAAGGCATCATTGCCCTCTCAGGCTGTATGGGCGGGAAACTCTCTCGCGCTATTTTATCCGGCGATATGGAAAAAGCAGAAGCGCTGATTGTAGAGCATCAAGACGTATTTGGTAAAGAAAATTATTTCCTAGAAATTCAATCCCATCCTCACATAGAACGTGATAAAGAATTGCGTGACAAGTTAGTAGAGCTTGGTAAAAAATTTAATATCCCGATAGTAGCCACCCAAGACTCTCATTATCCATGCAAAGACGATCATAAAGCTCACCACACATTACTACAAGTAAACACAGGCGCCGAAGGCAAAGATGCTGGTAAGTTTGAATTCTCAGAAGATGATTTTTCGTTGATTGATACAGAAACAGCACTCCAATACTTCAATGATTATCCGGAAGCTGTACACAACACAAACCTAGTAGCTGACCTATGCGAAGACTATGAGATAGAACTAGGTGTCGCATATTTCCCAGATTTCAAAACAGAAAACGACGAAGATCCGAATGAAGTTTTGCGTCGTCTGGCTTACGAAGGTTTTGCTTTCCGTAAAATAGAACAGACCAAAGAATATACAGACCGTCTTGAATATGAGCTAGGTATTATAAAGACAAAAGGATACTCGACATATTTCTTGGTAGTGGGCGATCTCTTGCGTTTTGCTAGAGAGCAAAATATCCTTACCAACATCCGAGGATCGGTGGCGGGTTCTCTCACAACCTACCTCTTGGGTATTACCAATGTAGATCCTTTTTTCTATCGACTACCCTTTGAGCGTTTCCTAAACCCTGAGCGACCATCGCTTCCTGATATCGACATGGACTACGCCGACAACCGCAGAGCTGAGATGATTGCCTACGCTAAAGAAAAATACGGTGCTGATCGTGTAGCCCAGATTGGCACCTTTGGTACCATGATGGCAAAAGGTTCCGTACGCGATGTAGCGCGTGCGCTTGGATATGAATACTCGGTTGGTGATCGCATTGCAAGTATGATACCCCTCGGCAGCCAAGGCATGCCGATGACTATTGACCATGCGATGGAACTTGTGCCTGAGCTAGCCGAAGCTTACAAGAAAGAAAAAGATACCAAAGAAATAATTGACCTTGCAAAAAAAATGGAAGGATGTGTTCGTCATGTATCAGTACACGCGGCTGGTATTGTGATCGCGCCCAAACCACTCTATGAATTCACACCGATACAATACGACCCCAAAGGTGGTGACGTGATTACTCAGTATGATATGTATCAGATAGAAGATGTGGGTCTACCAAAATTCGACTTCCTTGGTATTCGCAACCTTTCGATTTTGGCTGATGCAATGAAAATCGTAAAACACACCAAGGGTATTGAAGTCGATCTAGAAAACGTTGATATAACCGACAAAAAAACATTTGAGCTCTTGGCCACAGGTCAGACCGAAGGACTTTTCCAGTTGAACGGTTCTGGCATGACTGCGTATTTGAAACAATTAAAGCCAACCACAATCCACGATATCAACGCGATGGTGGCGCTCTACCGTCCAGGTCCAATGCAATTCATCCCGCTCTATATCGAACGCAAACACAATCCTCGCTTGGTGAAATACATGGACCCAGCACTTGAACCAATCCTAAAACAAACATATGGTGTCCTCGTATATCAAGACGACCTCTTGATGATTGCTATCCAAATCGCAGGATATTCTTGGGGTGAAGCAGATAAATTCCGTAAAGCTGTGGGTAAAAAAATACCAGAAGAAATGGCAAAACAGAAAGACCATTTTATCAATGGTTGTGTAGAACACAGTGGCTGGCCACTCAAAAAAGCCCAAGAACTCTGGGCTTGGATTGAACCTTTTGCTGCCTATGGTTTCAATAAAGCCCACTCCGCATCCTACGGACGAGTCGCGTATCAAACCGCCTACATGAAGGCGAATTTCCCTTGCGAGTACATGACAGCCATCCTCACTGCTGAATCCGGAGACGTGGAAAAAATTTCTGAAATCGTGCATGAGTGCAGCAACATGAATATCAAGGTTCTGCCACCAGATGTAAATGAAAGCTTCAAAGGTTTTACTTATATTGATGATAATACTATCCGATTTGGTCTATACACTATCAAAAACTTAGGTGCCGATATCGGTGAAGCCATCATCGAGGAACGCAAACAAAATGGACCATATACATCTATCGGCAATTTCCTCGACCGGGTGCGACATAAAAATCTAAACAAAAAATCACTTGAAGCGCTAGTAAAATCTGGTTCCATGGATGCTTTTGGTGAACGCGGGGCACTTTTTTCCAACATCGAAGACATGCTCCTCTATAACAAAGAAGCCCACAAAAAACCCGAGAACCAGGCTTCTCTGTTTGGTGGATCAATGGAGGTCAAAGCACCAGAATTTAAATTAAAAGATAGTGCACCTGCAACCCAAAGCGAAAAACTAGCTTGGGAAAAAGAATTGCTTGGATTGTACATTTCAGGACACCCACTCGACAGACTACGAGATAAATTGAAAGACAAACCACAAAATATTAAAAAAATTCGTGAAGAACTTGGCAATGGGCACCCAGTCACCATCGGCGGGATGATAGCCACTGTCAAACCAATCATCACCAAGAAGAATGATCGGATGGCCTTCCTAACCATCGAGGACTTAACCGGAAGTATCGAAGCAGTCATCTTTCCGAAATTGTTCCAAAGTAGCGCCGAGCTCATAGTGCCAGAAAAATGCATCGCTCTCTCCGGCAAAGTCACCATCCGTAACGGCGAAAAAAGCATCATGATTGAAGCTTTGAAGGAAATATAAGTTAGTTGTACAGAGTCATCGCCTTTCCTAGCCCTTCGGTGTAAATCGTTTCTACCGCTTCAGAAATTTTTTTAGAAAGTTTCTTGATGATTTCTAGTTCGTCTTTTTTAAATTCTGCGAGGAGAAAATTGTTCACCTGCCCCTCTCTAGTAGGCTTCTTCATTTTACCGGTCGGAGTGACCGGGCATATACCAACTCTGATTCTAATAAACTCCTGACTCTTTACATGTTTGATTATGGATTCTACTCCATTATGCCCCCCGCTTGATTTATTGAAAGAAATTTTTATGCTGCCGAGAGGTATGTCTATATCATCATAAATCACTACTAGGTTCTCCAAATCTTTTTTACTTTTTACATATTTCACCACATCCTTTCCAGAATTATTCATAAAAGTGTCTGGGGTCAGAAATTTGAGCCCTTTTATTTCAAGTTTTTTTTCTAAAATCTGTACGATGATCCGCCCCGCATTATGACGAGTTTTTTCGTATTCTTGTCCTGGATTTCCAAGCCCAACTATCAATTTCATATTGCTTTGCATTATACC
>JBKBJD010000016.1:0-2690 GCA_046294035.1 Minisyncoccia bacterium | reverse complement strand
AATGACTCCAAAACCACAAGGTTTTATTAGTTATATTTGGGAAATTGTGCGATTTGTGTTACTCGCCCTTATTATCGTCGTACCTATCCGCGCCTATGTAGCCCAACCATTCGTCGTATCAGGTGCTTCGATGGACCCTACTTTTCACAACGGCGAATACCTTATCATTGATGAAATATCCTACCATCTAGGCTCCCCAGAGCGTGGCGACGTTGTTGTCTTTCGCTACCCTGGTGATCCATCCAAATTTTTCATTAAGCGTATCATCGGCCTACCTTACGAGACTGTTGAGATAGAAAACGGCAAAGTAACAATCTATAATGAACAAAACAAAAACAAAGGAGGTCTCACACTTGATGATTCATATATAGTAAATCACTCAGGAGGAGATACTCATTTAACCCTTGGAGCTGATGAATATTTTGTAATGGGAGATAACCGCCCAGCAAGTTCTGATTCTCGATATTGGGGTGCTGTACCAAAAGAAAACATTATAGGTAAAGCATTCGTCCGCTTGTTGCCTATTAGCAGAATCGACCTATACCCAGGTCAAATAGAAAAAAGTAATGAATAAAAAACCAACAAAAAAAACTGAGCCTAAAAAAACCAAAGAATCTAAGGGCAGTAAAGAAATCGCCTCACCAAAAGGAATGCGTGATATCATGGGTGATGATTTCTATAATTTCCAAGGTTTTTTTGAGAAAGCCCAAGAAGTAGCTGTATACTATGGCTTCAAACCAATCGAAACACCTATCATGGAAGCCGAAGATATTTTTACTACAAGTATCGGCAAGGGTACAGATGTGGTAGACAAAGAAATGTATTCATTAAAAACAAAAGGTGGTGACCAGCTAGCATTACGCCCAGAGCACACTGCTCCACTTATGCGTGCTTATATCGAGCACGGCATGCAAAGTCTCCCTCAACCTGTTATGTACTATCAGTACGGACCAGTGTTCAGACACGACAAACCTCAACGCGGTCGTTATCGCCAATTCTATCAATTCGACTTAGATGCTTTAGGTAGTGAAAAAAGCATTATGGATGCACTAGTTATCAAAGCTGGTCTTTGTATTCTAGAAGAAGCCGGAGCAACCAACCTTTCTATAGACATAAACTCCATCGGAGACAAAGAGTGCCGAAGTGGATACCTCAAAGAGCTCACAAACTACTACAAAAAGAATATCTCACAGCTCCCTGCGATCGACCGAGAGAGACTTAAGACTAATCCTCTCCGTATCCTGGATTCAAAAGAAGAAAAGACAAAAGAAATAAATGAAGGTGCACCAGATGCTATCTCGCACCTCTGCCCTGCTTGTAAAAAACACTTCAAAGAAGTACTGGAGTATTTAGAAGAAATGGGCATTCAATACAATTTAAATAAAAACTTAGTACGTGGTCTTTCCTATTACACACGTACGGTTTTTGAGATTATCCAAAATGACGGCGGTGAAGACGGAACTCCTATTTCTATCGCCGGTGGCGGACGTTATGATTACTTGGCACGCCAGATTGGCAGCAAAAAAGATGTACCGGCTGTAGGATTCTCTGTTGGGGTAGATCGAATTGTCGCTTCTCCTTGGTACAAAAAACTTGCCCCTCGTATAATGAAAAAACCAAAAATTTATTTCATTCAACTTGGCATGGAAGCAAAATTAAAAAGTTTAAATGTCATAGAAGTTCTGCGTAAAGCACATGTACCAATATCTCAATCACTATCCAAAGATTCACTAGGGGTCCAGTTGGCTATCGCTGAAAAATTACAAATCCCCTACACTATAATCTTTGGAGTCAAAGAAGCTATCGATGAGACAGTCATCGTACGGAACATGACAAATCGTTCTCAAGAAACAGTAAAAATCAGTAAACTGCTAGAATACCTGAAAGAACTCAAATAATAATGGTAAAAAAGATACTACAAAGCGAACATAAAGTGCTCCGAGAAGTTGCAAAAGAAGTACCGATTACTGAGATCAATACACCAGCAATTCAAAAAATACTGAAAGAAATGTCTGCTTCTTTGAAAAGCCAAAACGATGGGGTGGCTATCGCCGCGCCGCAGATTGGTTATTCTTTGAGGATTTTCGTCGTGGCGGGTAAGATTTTTTCCCCAGAATTTGCAGATGAGAACCGAAGCACGAAAGACACTATCCAGACAGAAGATACAAAAGACTTAGTTTTTATCAATCCAGTGATCACTAAACTATCCAGAGACAAAGAATGGGTGCCAGAAGGATGTCTATCGGTCCGACCCTTCTACGGTAAAACATATCGTTCTAAAAAAGCTACTGTCACTGCATACGATGAACAGGGCAAGAAATTCACTCGTGGTGGAGCTGGTCTACTCGCACAAATTTTCCAACACGAAACCGATCACCTAAACGGAATACTCTTCATTGATCATGCAAAAGATGTTAAAGCAGAAGAACTTCCAGAATAAAATGAAATTTGTATTTTTCGGCACACCTGATGTGGCTAGTAAAACTTTAGAGATACTTAAAAATGCTGGTTACATGCCGAGCCTCGTTGTTACTGCGCCAGACAAACCACAAGGCAGAAAAATGATAATCACCCCACCCCCGGTAAAAGTGTGGGCAGAAGCTAACAATGTGCCGTACATACAACCAGAAAAGATCTCCCCAGAAAATACAGTTTTTCGCAGGGGTTTGGCGAGCGACGGCGAGCCAACT
>JBKBJD010000015.1:0-10108 GCA_046294035.1 Minisyncoccia bacterium | reverse complement strand
GTTCACACAGAAGCCGTATTCCAAAAAGGAGAAGGGGTAACTTTTGCATTCAAACAACAAATCAAGGCAGACCCGCAGATAGGTAAAGCCTTAGCACAACCAATAGGCTATGAGGGGCGCGTTGGTACACAAGCATTTTACAAAGCGCTTGGTGAAAAGTTTGGTTATATCAATGAGCAAGGTGAATGGATCGGGGTCAAGGGATCAGGCGGAGATACCGCGTATCAGTTTGAGAAGCAGGGAGATAAATATGTAGTCATCGAATACCACAAAGAAGGCGCGGATTGGGTACGTGGCGAAGTGCACACTGATGCGGGCAAATTCGAAGGAAAAGATTTTGATAAAAAATATGAATACTTTGGCAAAGGTAAAAAGGTTGTAGATAAAGTAGATAAAATCGAAAATAGTCCTGACCAACTTGCTAGACCTGAAAAAACAGAAAATACAAACGATGAACAATTCGCTCGCGCAGAAAAAACAAAAACACCAATTGCCGACGACAACGACCAGCTAGCCCGTGCGCCAAAAGACACGCCGACAGAAGGGAAAGCTCAAGAAGAAAAAATCAGTACAAAAGACTACTGGTCAAAACAAAGCAAACAACCCGCATCTGCAGAAGACGAAGAATTATACGGAAAGAAGAAAGACGTCGAGTGGGGAATAGCTCCTGGCCCACGTGGTGAACCTTGGGTTGTAGAAGATTTCACCTTAGAAGGTGGTAAAGCCATACGCCTTTTCGCAGACAGATTTGGATATCAAGATCTAACCAATAAAGAAGTAAACTATGTCGGCGAGACATATAGGTACAACCTAAATCGCATCTTTACTCGTAGCGAAGACTGGACTGATAAATTGAGTATGATGTCAGCACCCAAACTCTTGCGGATGAATCTGGGCGAAGAAATAACAGGCGACAAAGAAGAACTCAGTATGTACATAAAAATGCTCAATAAAGAAACAGGTATAAAACCTTTTAATGATGGCTGGGTAGGCAACAAGGAAACTGCTAAAGACTATATCTTACGCATGTTGCTCGATCTAGAATACAAAGGTAAACTCGATACCTTCAATGACAAGTTTGATGAATTCATGAAAGGCAGATAAATAATAAAAATACAAAAGCCCCTTCGATATTCTAACCGAGGGGCTTTTTGTTTTTGTTTGAATGCTTAATTCGTTTTTATTTTTGTTTGGGTTTGGTTGTTTTGGCGGGTTCGCGTCCGGTGGCGGTTTTCGGTTCTGCTTTTTTCTCTTCAACGAAGAGAGTCAGCGGGGAGTCGCTGGTTTGCAAAACCTCATACTCGTATAACCCGAGTTTGGTTTTTTGCCCTTTGTCGGGCTTCAGGATGAATTCTCCTTTAGCGCCAACAGCAGGCACAAAAACCAAAAACAGGTCGTCCCGCGGTCCTTGCGAGTCGGGCTTCCAAAAGGAAACCTTGAATTCAATAACCGACTGTCCGGACTTTTTGACACTACCCGGCACAATCACACCCCGGGTATTGGGGGGGGATGATGACGTTGGAGAAGTTGTGAAAAACGATCTTTCCGTTCACCACTTCTGCCTTACCTTTTGTCGTGGGCTTCAGGATCACGCTGTCGGAACCACTGACAACAGCGATTCCGTCCAAAAGGTTCGTGAGGCCGTATTCCAAAACCAGTTTCTGGGATAAAGTGTCGGTTCCGGCCGACACCTGGTCGCCGTTTCCAGCGCTGTTTCGCGAGAACTGGTCGTTTTGGGCGTTGCTGGTGTTTACCAGAAAGAAAAAGAGGGCGATGATAAAGATTTGCGTACGCATAGCGATATTTTTTTTGGTGGTGAATGAATTGTTGAGTTAACCTCCGTTGTGTTTTCCAAGAAAACAAAACAGAAGCTAGATCCAACAATCACTCATACCTTGCGTCGCGCTACCTATAAATTAAGCATTTTCAAAGTACTATTAACCCACATATTATATCACATATATATGTACTTTGTCAAGTGCTACAAAGCGGGTGTGTTATACTAAAAGCCATGCAACATTTAGAAGGGTTAAACCCAATGCAAAGAGAAGCAGCGATCTATACAGAAGGTCCGTTACTCATAGTGGCCGGTGCTGGCGCAGGCAAAACAAAGACCGTTACACACAGGATAGTGCACTTGGTTACACAAGGTGTGGCACCAGGAAATATTCTTGCCGTAACATTTACCAACAAAGCAGCCAAAGAAATGCGTGAGCGTATCGAGAAAGAACTCTCCACACACACAACAGAAGGGGTGGGTGTTCCTTTCGTTTCGACGTTTCATTCACTCGGAGTGTTTATCATCAAAGAAAATGCACGGTTACTGGGGCTCACAAAACATTTTAGTATTCTCGACGAAGGGGATACGGTGTCTCTCGTAAAGGACATTTTAAAGGACATCGGTATAGATCCAAAACAATATGAGCCCAAAAAAATACGAGGCATTATCTCTCGAGAAAAAGGGAAGTTTGTGACCCAGAGCGACTATGCCGAGCAAGCTTTAAATTTCGGCAGTGGTATCGAAGCCATCGTGGCTCGCGTCTGGGAGAAGTATGAGAGTCGCAAGAAAGCAGAAAATGCACTTGATTTTGATGACCTCTTGGTCAAAGCGACAGAGCTCTTGAAGAGTAATGATTCGGTGCGAGAGTACTATCAAAACAAATGGGCTTATATACACATAGATGAGTACCAAGACACCAACGAGGTGCAATATGTCATGTCCAAACTCCTCGCCGAGAAACACAAAAATATCTGCGTGGTGGGAGACGCAGATCAAAATATCTACTCATGGCGTGGAGCAAATTTGAAAAATATTTTGAGCTTTGAGAGAGATTATAAAAATGCAAAAGTAGTACTCCTCGAAGAGAATTATCGTTCGACTCAAAACATCTTGCAGGCGGCGAACGAAGTCATCAAGAAAAATCAATACCGCCCAGAAAAAAATCTATTCACCAAAAACAAAGAAGGGGATGCGCTCTCGCTCTATGAAGCACTCGATGAATCCGATGAAGCAGAATTCGTAGCAGTGAAAATTTTAGAATTAATAGACAGCTCCGCTAACTCAAACTTTTCTCAGGTCCTCGGATCTCCTTCGCCTTCGGCTCGGCCAGACCATTCGAAAAGTTTAGTTAGCTACACAGATATAGCCGTATTATATAGAGCAAATTTTCAATCACGAATTTTAGAAGAAGCGATGCTTCGCTACAACATTCCGTACCAAGTACTCGGTGTAAAATTTTTCGAACGAAAAGAAATAAAAGACACTCTCGCATACGTACGAGCGGCGCTCAATACTGAAAATTTATCCGACATAAAACGCATCATAAATTTCCCAGCACGCGGCATCGGCAAAGCGAGTCTCGCCAAAATTTTTGCCGGAGAGAAAGAAAGCCTCCCAATCAAAATGCAAATAAAACTGCAAAATTTTTATGACACCCTCGCAGACATAAAAGAGGTGATCAGCAGAGAACCCGCGTCTGTCGTCATCAAATACGTCATCAAAAAAACAGGTATTGAGGACGAGCTCCTCGCTGGAGGCGATGAAGAGCTCGAAAGACTTGAGAACATCAAAGAACTTGCTACACTTGCACTCAAATACGATAATTTGGAAAATGGTGCAGGTATCGAGAAATTACTCGAAGATGCAGCACTCGCTTCCGACCAAGATTCACTCATCATAAACAAAGAAAACAAAAAAGAAGTAAACGCAGTGAAGCTCATGACGGTGCACGCTTCAAAAGGACTTGAGTTTGATCATGTCTTTATCGTCGGACTTGAAGATGGCCTCTTCCCAAACATGCGCCAAGGTGAATATAAAAGCAGGGAAGATAGCGAAGAAGAGCGAAGGCTCTTTTATGTCGCGCTCACACGGGCACGAGAAAAAGTGTATTTATCTTTTGCCAACTACCGCACCATCTTTGGCTCTCGGCAGATCAACGCACCTTCGGAATTCATCAGTGATATACCAAATGAGCTCATAAAACGAGAGCGTGGTAATATATTAAAGACAATATATTTATAGCAATCTCACAAAATTACAAAAATTTCCTCAGTTCCTCGGAAACAATCCCCAGAACATTCGGAAATTTTATAATTTTGTTCAGATAAAAATTATATAGAAATGCATAAAGCTAAAAAATCATTGGGACAAAATTTCTTGAAATCAGAAGCAGCGCTTCACGCGATCATACAAGCAGGGGAGATCACCGAGAAAGACACCATAGTAGAGATAGGTCCAGGCAAAGGTGCCCTCACCGAGCGATTACTCGAAAAAGCAGGCAAGGTAGTGGCTATCGAAAAAGATAAAGACCTCCTGCCAATTCTTGAAGAGAAATTCAACACAGAAATAGAAAAAGGGAAACTGGTGATTGTAAACCAAGATGTGTTGGAATGTAATCTAGAGAATTTTGTACAGGCTGAGTATAAAGTAATTGCAAATATTCCATACAATATTACAGGAGCTATACTTAAAAAGTTTTTAGCCGGAAATCACCAGCCCGGCCTTATGGTACTCTTGGTCCAAAAAGAAGTGGCTTTGCGGATAGTCGCTCGAGATCTAAAAGAAAGCATTTTGTCCATATCGGTAAAAACCTACGGCATGCCTACATATATTATGAAGGTTGCAGCCCGATACTTCTCCCCAGCACCTAAAGTAGACTCAGCGGTGATAAAGATAGCCAATATTTCTAAAGATTTTTTTCATAAAAACAATGTCAACGAAGAAAATTTCTGGTCTCTCATCCATGCTGGCTTTGCCCACAAACGCAAAATGCTAGCCGGCAACCTAAAAACATGGCGACCTGACATAGACTGGGGAGCAGTTTTTGCAACGTGTCGTATACCAACCAACACAAGAGCTGAAGATATCGGCATAAATCAGTGGGTTTCTTTATATAAAAACTTTGAATAAAACCGGTTTCCCTTTATAATGTTTATTATAAAGTATGCCTTTTCACCAAAAAAAAATTTTTCTTATTGTATCAGTATTGATTGCTTTTGTAATTCCGTCCTTACTAGTAATAGCTTTTGTAACTGAAGTAAAGACCTTGTCGGAAACAAACGTAACAAAACACGAGGCCACACTGAATGGTCAAATCAAAGCCACCGGCAACACGCCAGTTTTGGGTCGTTTTAGATACACAAAAACAACCACAGCGAGTTGTATAAACATGCAGAATGAAATAAATACACCAGACCAAGTGCTCACAAACAATGGAGGTGTGTATTTGTATAACCAAAACATATCTGGGCTAGAGTCCAATACTACTTATTACTATTGCGCAATAGGGACTCAGGATGGTGTGAGCCAGTTTGGAAACGTTGTCATGTTTACCACAAAAGCTGATAACTCAAACAATCCAGGTAATATAAGCCCTGTAATAGAGCTAGGCACGAGCAGTAAACCTAGATCTATCAACCTACAAAAACAATTCGCTGGTATTATTTCTAGTGTCAAAGCACGAGAAATACAGGCGCTTGAAGCTGCAAATTTTGCTTGTGCAGTACCAGGCACATCAATCGAAATACGACCAAAGGGCATCAAAGGAATACAGCCCACAAGTTTTTTGATACCCCCTGGTACAATCTCAAAAACAAAAAACACACCTCGCGCTGGTCAAAAAATAGTAGGCAAGTACAGCGGGAAAACTACTGTCACCTGCATATTCCAGGGCATACCACCAGTCGAAGAAACAGTCCAATTGGACACAATCACCATGTATGGTAATTCAGCACGCTAATGAAAATATTTAAAAAAATCAAAATAAATCCTGCATATAAAGCATACTTACCGAGTAAAAATTTTACTATTTTTGTCGGAGGAGGACTGCTTTTAGTATTGATTGTATTAGGAGTCACTTCTCTTTTTCAAAACAAAGAGAAGTTTTCTCAAAAAAACCAAGTAGCGCCAGATGGAACCACCTTGTCTGATTTATTACAATCCGATACAGACCTCGACGGGATCTTTGATTGGGAAGAAGCACTTTGGGGTACTGACAAAAACAAAAAAGCAACGTTCGACGATGTGCCAGACGCCGTCTATATAAAAGAAAGAAAGGACGCCTTAGCTTCTAATGGAGATGTGAGCGAATTAAATGAAACAGAACAATTTGCAAGAGAATTCTTTGCTTCATATGTTGCCTTAAAGTCTGCTGGTGAAGATCCAGAGTCTATAAATACTTTCAGTCGAGCACTCGGAGAAAAGATCGGTGATCCCAACCTGATAGATGTCTATGGGGCGGGAGATGTAAAAGTAGTAGTAGCATCAAACAAGGAAGACGTTGCAAATTATTACACAAATATTCAGGACATCTTTGAAAAATACAGAAATACTGGCATGGGAGATGAGATAGATATTGTAAATTCAGGTCTTTTGGGATACACCGAGGGCCGGACCAAGGTGGATTACAGCAAGCTAAATAGTATCGGCAAGGCATATCAGAGTTTTGCTGGCGAGCTCATGAAATTAAAAGTACCAACACAATATGTAAATACTCACGTCGAGATTGCCAACAGCGCACACAACACAGGAGCCTCTGTGATCTCGATGGTGAATATAATAGATGATCCAATTATCGGACTAACCGGCATAACCCAATACCAAAAATACAGTGCCGATTTTATGGAAAACGCTCAAAATCTAGAAGAAGATTTGGTAAAGATACTAGAGTAATTTATGTCTTTTAGGTTATAATAAAAAGATAGATGCGTCGAATTTTTCAAAACACGATAACTACACTTTTGATAGCGATTTTTGTTTTTTCTCCTGTCTTGGGTATACAAGAAGCAAAGGCTCAAGTAGGCTCTGGTGGTTATAACTCAATCGGTTCGTATAGTTATGGTTCTGGTGGTCTATCTGGGGGGCTCAGTACCTATGTCAAAGGTCTCGGACCTGCCATAACCCAACTCCCACTATGTAAAAAGAAAATTAAAAGTGGTATCAAATCTTTATTTGCCAAAAATAAAGGTGTCCTAGCAAAAGAAGCAACTGGCCAACTAAAAAACTTAACGGGAGAGTTAAGTGATCAAGCAGATAAAGCTGATTCTATCGCAAGCCACGACGAAGCAGCCAACAGTAAACTGGAAGACACACTTTCAGCCGTCAAAGAAACCCAAAAATCCGTGCAATCTATCGACGAAAACGATACGTGCCTCAAAAGCATTGGACGCATGGTGGTCAAAATGATGCTCCAAAAAATCACCTTAAGTACCGTACAGTGGATACAAACTGGTGCGCATGGTGGTCCGGCTTTTGTCCAAAATACGGGAAAATTCTTTAGAGATATAGCAAAAGAAGAAGTCTTACAATTTGGTCTTGAACTTAATTTCGGCGCTGATTGTCAGGCTGTGTGGTCTGGAGATATTTTGGGTACTAGCGGTAGCACCAACATAGATTCTACAAGCGACTGTGTTTCTCCTTATGCAAAATCTTGGTTTAAATCACAAGCACAGGCATTTAATAAAAAATTTACAGATAATGCACGGTATTCTTTAAATGAATTAATAGCTGAGACAACCCCACAATATACAGGAGCATCTTTCCATGCTGATTTTTCAGCTGGTGGTTGGAATGCCTGGAATGCGCTTACTTCTGTACCAGCCAACAATCCTGTTGGTTTTGGATTACTGGCAGAAGCTGAGTTATCCGCGAGATTGGCTGGTACACAAAAATCTACAGCTGAACAAATCCAAGAATCACTCGAACAGTCAAATGGTTTCTTGGGGGATTATAGATGTGCCGACCCTGAAGGAACCACCAAAGACCAACACCGAGCAGCCCTTGAATCAGGACAAACAGACCTAGTGTGTCGACGCTGGGAATATGTCACCCCCGGTAAAATGATAGCCGATTCAGCCACAAAAATCGTAAATTACCAAGACAACAACTTACTCAAAGCCGAAGACTTAAATGATGCAGTAGCGGCAATCATCGATGCACTGATCGCACGTTTCTCAAATGATTTGTATGAAAACGGATTAGCTGGATTTTCAGACGAAGGCTCTGACGGTGGCCTTATACTAAATGCATACGCCACTGAAGGTAACTACAGCATAGGTCAAGTAGAGATAGACTACCCTGAGTATTTACAGGGTTCTGATTGGTTTAATGCACACCCAAATTTCAATCTACGTACTGATTTGACTCAAGCCATCATCGACGAACAACGTACCTATGTAGAAAAACTTGAAAAACAAAATGAAGTACTAGAAAGGACTGTCCAATGGGTCAGACAGCTAGATTATTGTATTCCTGGTCCAAGCCCAAAAAATTACAGAGGGATTACCGACATAGACTTCTTCTCCGGCTCAGAGGAAGTGGAGAAAAAATTTAACCTTGCTGAACTCATACTACAGTTTGACCCTACTGGGATCATATCTGGTATCGCATCAGCTATCACTCAAAAAAAGGAGGAGAAAGAAAACAAGAAGATGATTGCTACCAACCTAGGACTCATGTTTGATATCCATATTTATGGTGCATATGGATACTCTAACAAACAAGACAAAAACAAAATAAATCAAGACCAAGTACTCAACAAAGACGACATGGTCGGCCTTGGCAACAACATTCTAGCTAGTTACCAAGAAGTGATCCACAACGTATATTTCAACGGAGCAAAATCCCTAGCTCCTATGCCACTGGTCACCAATGAAGCTAGGGCAGAGTTTGATAAAATCGATGCATACCGCGGTATCATAGATGACAACGAAGACAAGATAGGTATCATGAAATCAGTCATACAGAGACTGGCTCGTATCAAAGAATTGGTAGAAGACCTGGGCCCACAACCAGACCCTGCAGATGTTGCAAACTTTGATGCTTACGAAGAAGCACTCAAGCCGTATTTGGCAGAGTTCGGAAGACTTGCTGGCGAAATGGTGACAGGGGACGACGTATCACAGGCGCACAAAATGCTTGAAGAGATAGAAGACAAAGAAAAGTATGTCTATGACGATCTATTGACTGGCCCAGGAGGCTGTGAGGCAGAAATGACTCAAATTTTCCAAGAGGAACCGGAGACATATAGTAAATTCTATCGCCGACAACCTTATGGTGAACCAATACCATATCTCTATGGTACAAATAGCAACGTAAAAGAAAAAAGCTTGGCCACCAAAAACCCAGCAACCAATAAATCATATTATGATCCAACCACCAGAACCGCTTGGGATGAAAAAACTGTAAAAAACTGGAACCCGAACGATGGTTTCTTGTACGGTAGCGTCTATTGGAATTTCTGGGCACGACCATACGATGGAGGAGAAGCTTATTCGGGCGACAGTAAAACACCAAACCCTCCCGACTTGGCAAAAATAAAACAAGCACTTGCAAATAGTTGTCCTGAGTTTATCGATGTGGTGCATTTCTCATATCCTGGAGGTAATGTGGGTGGTGGTAGACCAGCAGATATCGGTGGACTAGAACCAGCCGGTGGAGGTGATGGCATAGATTATGGGCCGAATAACTGCGGTGTATTAACTCGAAAACTCGAAAAAATGATGGGAATATATTAAAATAGCTGTACATGAGCGCAGAAAAAAATCGTAAGCTTGTATCTTTAATAATCATACTAATACTTTTAATTCCAAATGTTGCTTTTGGTATTTTGTCTGTCGTCACCATGCCAGCACAAAACGTGACCAAAGACAGCGCTCGCTTGATGGGTCGCGTCAGTGATCCAGATGCATTAGAAGGAGAAATAGTTGATCTGTATGGTCGTTTTTGGTATTCGACAGATCCAGCGAATGAGACAGAAGAATGTGCCACCATGCGCACTAAAACCGAAGTTGACTCAGAATCTTCTTTACTTGGTTTGAATTTTTATGAAGATGGTTACTATAACTTCAAAAAAGACTTAACTCAACTCCAAACAAATACAAAATATTATTATTGTGCACTCACCTCTAGCACGGCTGATTTTTCCTCTGGGGTAGAGTATGGAAACATGGTCACATTTACACCATCTGAACCATCTGGTGATATTTCCTCAGTGGAAACACTTGGCTCTAATAGCATTACCGAAAACAGCGCCACTGTGCAAGGGGTTGTCAGAGTGCCTGCGCAAAATCCTCCGACCAGCGTCTACGGCCGATTTCGTTATTCTGAAAA
>JBKBJD010000014.1:0-10299 GCA_046294035.1 Minisyncoccia bacterium | reverse complement strand
TGATACTTGTACATATGATTATATATTTTAATGAATTGTTGTCAAACTAAAAATAAAAAACGTTTGAGCCAGCGGCTTAAACGTTTTATGATTCGCACCTTGTTAATCCCTCGGTACTTAGAATATTTCTTGGTTGTGTAGGGTCACAGCCAAGCCGTCTATTTACTATACCGCTGACAGAGCGGTTGGTGATGGGCTAAGTTTTCTTGTTTAGGAAACTTTTAACTACGAAAAGTAATGGCGTTGGAGCCAAAACTGTCCCCAGTACCAGAACAAGTAATGTTCCTATTACAATTATCCCCGTGGGAAATTTCGTTACAGGGTCATCATTTTTTACCTCTAGTAACAAATAAACTGTACAACTTGCCCCCACCAATCCCCAGGCTGTCCAAAATTCCCAGTTCATGTTTACAAGTTTTCCAAATATAAACACACACATAAAACTTTTGCAAGTAAATTTTATTTCAATACTTTTCATGTTATATTCACTAAATGCAATTTTCAAAGAAAAAACTCAAAAATGGTTTGACAGTATTGACGGTGCCTATGCAAGACAATCCCACAGCGACCGTGCTTGTACTCGTCGAGACTGGGTCTAAATATGAGACCAAAAGATTAAATGGCATTTCGCACTTCCTAGAACACATGTGTTTTAAAGGCACTGTCAAAAGACCGAAGGCCATAGATATTGTAAGAGAGCTAGATGCTCTGGGCAGTCAGTACAATGCTTTTACTGCTCAAGAATTTACTGGTTATTATGCCAAAGCTGAAGCTCGGCACTTCAAGCAAATATTTGATGTCGTTTCTGATATATATTTAAATTCTACTTTCCCCGAGGTGGAAATAGAAAAAGAGAAAGGGGTGATTGTAGAGGAGATAAACATGTATGAAGATACTCCATCTCGTCATGTACAAGACCTAATCATGGAGCTTTTGTATGGCAATCAGCCAGCTGGTTGGAATATAGCAGGTACCCGCGAGAATGTGAAAAAAATGAAGCGCAAAGACTTTGTCGCTTATCATGCTTTGCACTATGTACCTGGGGCGACCACTTTAGTGGTGGCCGGCCAAGTGTCCGAGCATGATGTACTCAAAGAAGCAGAGCGTATTTTTGGTAGCATCCCAAATGGCACAAAAGGAACTAAGCAAAAAGTAAAAGAGAAGCAAGCCAAGCCTGCTATGCTCATCAAATATAAAAAAACCGATCAATCTCATTTCGTCCTAGCTTTTCGTAGTTTTGATTTATTTAGTAAGAAAAATGCAGCCTTGTCTGTTTTGGGTGGTATTTTGGGTGGTGGTATGAGCTCGCGCCTTTTTCAGAAACTGCGTGAAGAGATGGGGGTGGGGTACTATGTGCGGGCCTATGAAGATGCGTATACAGATCATGGTTTTTTCCAAGTCTCAGCTGGTGTGGACAACAAAAGAGTAACCGAAGTCTTGGAGGCCGTTTTGTCTGAGTGCAAAAAACTCGCAACTGAACTTGTGCCAGAAGATGAACTCAAGAAGGTGCAGGATTATATAGTGGGCAACATGAAGCTCGATCTGGAATCATCAGATAGTATTGCTCATTTTCACGGCTTGCAAGATGTGTTGAAGAAAGACATAAAAACTATGGACGATAAAGCTCGTGAGATATACCAAGTAACAAGTCAAGAGGTGCTAGAAGTCGCCAAGGATATCTTTAAAGATAAAAACATGAATCTGGCCTTAATCGGTCCGGTAAAAAACAAGAATCCGATTAATAAAATACTAAAATTATAGTTTGATTATTTTTGTGTTATGATGATGGTATGTTTGGAGAACACACGACAAAGATATCCATCTCAACTGGCACAATGATACGAGCGGTCTTGATAGGGCTCGGAGTTTACCTGTTTTGGTTTTTGCGTGACCTGCTGATGGTTTTATTCACCTCTATCATAGTGGCCTCTTTTGTCGAATCCACTATTCCGTATTTCAAGAAAGCACGCATTGGTCGTTTGTGGGGAGTGGTCATATTTTATGTCATAGGTCTTTTAGTTTTCGCGGGTTTGTTTTATCTATTTGCCCCGCTTCTCATCACAGAAGTTTATAATTTTGCGAACTTCCTTTCTTCTTATGTGCCTGGTTTTGATTTTCTAGAATATTTTCAGAGTAAAGAATTTGCTGGAGCAAAGGATGTAGTCACAAAGTTGTCCAACAACCTCTCTGTTGCTTCGCTGTTGCAGATATCTAGATCCTTCATTGAAAATCTATCAAGCGGATTTTTCCAGACACTCGCAGTAGCTTTCGGTAGTATCTTCAACTTTATTTTGATTATCATTATTTCTTTCTACTTATCTGTCCAAGAGAAGGGTATTGAGAATTTTTTGCGTATTATACTGCCGGTATCACTCGAGGATTATGTTGTTGACCTTTGGAACAGGTCTCAGAAAAAGATTGCTTATTGGATTAAAGGCCAGATGTTTTTGGGTCTATTGGTTGCTGTGCTTACCTACATTGTGCTTTCAATTTTAGGCATACAATATGCCTTACTTTTGGCTATCATTGCTGGTATTATGGAGCTCGTGCCGTATGGAGTCATCTTGGCGCTGGTGCCAGCAGCATCTTTCTCGTATCTTTCTGGTGGTCTATCTTCAGCTCTGCTGGTCGCTGGTGCTTACGGTATCATTCACCAATTTGAAGTATTTCTATTTACACCACTTATCGTGAATCGAGTTGTAGGCCTTTCACCACTTGTTGTCATATTGTCGGTGTTGGTCGGGTTCGAATTAGCGGGTGTTTGGGGTGTAGTCTTGGCGATACCGGCGGCCGTTATTCTGATGGAAATCATGAATGATGTTGAAAAGAGAAAAGTTATGTTACGTGAAGCAAAAGAAGATTCTAAAAAATAACACCACTATGTCAGAGCAACAAAAAACTTTCTATATTACCACTACGCTGCCGTATGTGAATGCCGAACTTCATATGGGTCATGCCCTCGAATTTATCCGAGCAGATGCTATTGCTCGTTATAAAAAACTCGCTGGATACGATGTGTTTTTTAATACCGGCACGGACGAGCATGGTTCAAAAATTTATGAAAAATCGCAAGAGGCAGGACTTACTCCTCAGCAATTTGTTGACCAGGGATTTGAAAGTTTCAAAAAGAGTCTTGCTATTTTTGGGGTTACTGAAGATATTCATTTTATTCGTACCACCGATCCGCATCACATTGCATCAGCGCAAGCCTTTTGGAACAAAGTAAAAGAGAACGGTTTTATCTACAAGAAAAATTATCAAGCCAAGTATTGTGTTGGTTGCGAGAGTGAAAAGACAGACTCGGATTTAAACGAAGCTGGCGAATGCCCAGATCACCCAGGCCGACCGCTCCAAATCATCGAGGAAGAAAACTATTTCTTCAAATATAGTGAATTTGGTTCAAAATTAATCGAATTTTATAAACAGCATCCACAATTTGTAATCCCAGAATTCCGCTTCAATGAAGTAAGGGCTTTTGTAGAGCGTGGCCTGCAAGATTTTTCTATCTCACGACTTAAAAGTAAAATGCCATGGGGTATACCGGTGCCAGGGGACGATGATCATGTAATGTACGTTTGGTTTGATGCGCTGACAAATTACATAAACACCTTGGGTTGGCCGGACGAAGAAGGTGATTTCAGAAAATACTGGGTAGAAGGAACTCCGACTCAATATTGTGGTAAAGACAATACACGTTTTCAGTCTGCAATGTGGCAGGCGATGTTGATGGCTGCCGGAGTACCAAATTCTCATCAGATAGTAGTGAATGGTTTTGTGATGGGTGAGGGTGGGGTCAAGATGTCCAAAACATTGGGCAATGTCGTCAATCCACGGGAGATAGTAGAAGAATACGGGACTGATGCCTTGCGTTATTTTATGTTGCGTGAGATTTCTTCTTTTGAAGACAGTCCTTTTTCCAAAGAACGATTCAAGGAAACATACAACGCGAATCTAGCGAATGGGATTGGTAATTTAACTTCAAGAATTTTAACTCTTTCTGAGAAATATTTAGAAGCCTGTCCAGATATTCCAGAGCAATCAATACCACAGGAATTTTTTGATTATTTGGACAAATTTGAAATCACAGCGGCCTGTGATTTGATCTGGGATAAAATACAAAAACTGGATAAAAAAATACAAGAAACCGAACCTTTCAAGGTGGTAAAAATTGATTTAGAAAAAGGTAAGCAATTAATTACTGAGATGGTTTTAGAGTTATATGCTATCGCCCGTATGTTGTATCCAATTATGCCCGACACAAACGATCGACTTAAAACTTTAATCAAAGCAAACAAAAAACCAGAGACCCCGCTTTTTGCACGTAAGGATTAATATGGAACTCAAATATATAGACCTGCACTCACACATAAACTTAAAGCCTCTCAAAGAAGACGAGGAAGGGGTAGTACGTCGTATGGTAGAGCACGGTGTGGGCACTATCACTATCGGGGTAGATCTGGAGACCTCGAAAGAAGCGATAGCTCTGGCTGAAAAATACGACTTTATCTGGGCTGGCATAGGCATGCATCCTACCGACAATACCTCAGAAGTATTTGATCAAGATGTATACAAAAAACTCGCTATGCATGAGAAAGTGGTTTGCGTCGGGGAGTGCGGACTAGATTATTTTCGTGATCAAAGTAAGGAGGCCAAAGAGCGACAAGAAAAACTTTTTAGAGAACACATAGAGATAGCAAAGGCAGTCAACAAACCGCTCATGATCCATGCACGCCCTTCAAGGGGGAGTATGGACGCGTACCACGATGTGCTTGATATTCTAGAGAGTATAAAAAAAGAGCATCCAGTCATACAAGCGAATTTTCATTTTTTTGTAGGTGATATCGAGGTGGCAAAACGAATCCTTGACCTTGGTTTTACTGTGTCTTTCGATGGTCCGATCACTTTTGCCAGAGATTACGATGAGGTGATAAAATTTTTACCACTTGAATCCATAATGATAGAGACCGATGCCCCTTTTGCTGCGCCGGTTCCGTATCGAGGCAAGACTTGCGAGCCATATATGATCCTTGAGATAGCTCAGAAAATAGCTGAAATCAAAAATCTACCACTTGAACAAACTTCGGCTACGCTCCTTAAAAATGCGAAGATATATATCAGCTAATTCGGACGTCCGACTTCCGAACGGATGTGCAAAATTCGAACTCTGGGGATATAATACAGAACATGCAAAAGATTTTTCGCCATATTGCTCATAGAAAGTCTAAGACAGAAAGATTTTTTTGGATTTTAGGTATATATGTTTTGTTCTGGTGCATCTTTTATGGGAGTTATATTTTACTGCCTGATAAATACAGTCTATATGTGGCCAAGCAAGCTGGGGTATTCATGTCTATCTATATATTTGTTTTAGTTCCACTTATTTCTTTTCTGATACCTCGTTATGTAGTACGCCATACCAAGATAAAGCCTTGGTTTATGTATAGCGTGCATGTATTCATGATTTTTTTGTTGGTGCTTGCTTTCTTTACTCTTTCTTTGTGGCAGGTTTATAACTCTGTCGGACCTGAAGATTTTGTCTAGTCTCACTCCTTTGGTATAATAAAAAGATTCTTGTACGTCTTTTAATTATGAAAAATTTTTTACTCAAAAATCATTTTCTGCATCTTACTTTCTTCTTGTTTGTACTTTTTACTGCCTGGTGGATTAAAGTAGAGCCTTTTAACTCCACGTCTTTCTTGTTAGAAAAAGAAACATGGTCTCAGTTTTATTGGACCTTCGCTGCATTTGGAGGTCTTTTTGGTATATTTGCTAGTCGTGAACTTGGTTTTACCGGCAGCATCATCGGTAGGTCTGTGCTAGCATTTTCTGCTGGATTGTTGCTTCAAGCAATAGGTCAGATTATAGATTCTTATTTGTCTGCCATTGGGAATGCAGATATTTTTTATCCAACAATTTCCGAACTAGGGTACACTGGCAGTATCTTGGTCTATATTTATGGTTCGTATCTATTGGCTCGCTACGTGGGGATTAGTCCTTCTGTGAGGAACATAGCTAAAAGCCCGGTCATCTGGTTTATACCTATTGCCATGTTTGGTTTGTCTTACTTGGTTTATCTAAAAGATTATGATTTTGCCAACACCACGCTCATTCATATCGTTTTTGATTTTGGGTATCCAATTTTACAATCATTTTATGTAGCCCTTGCAGCTTTTGTGCTGATCCATGCTCGCAATATTGCTGGAGGTGTGTTGCGTCGCCCTATTGCTTTTTTGGTTGCAGCACTTATTTTGCAATATATTGCTGACTCTTATTTTGTGTATGATTACAATAGGGGAGCGTGGTACAACGCTAATTTAAATGACTATGTTTATTTGGTATCTTATTTTATTTTAGCAGTTGCTATCATTTATCTAGATGATGTTATCAGAACAGTACATGGAAATATCGACAAAATAAAAGAGCCTCGCGAAGGTGTGGTGTCTGTTGATTTATCGGTTACTTACATTGAATTACTGCGCACCATTATCAAAAGCCAAGAAGAAATTATCGGACCCTTGGTTTGGACCGAGGTTGCGCAGGTTTCAAATATCATCGTGAAAAATCGAGAACAAATGGATTTTCAAATTATCGCCGACCCAAAAGCCACCATCAACATGTTGCTCGATAATTTCTTCAAAGTCTTTGGTCCGACCGCGCTGTATGTAGCCAAGCGCAATACCTACCGTATCACCAAAAACATGCAGATGCATCAAGTACCTGACAGACTGCTCTAGTTCTGGTCTAATTTTTTCTGTTTTTGCTTTTATAAAATCCTTTTGAGATACTTGAATATATGGAAATTTGGGCATTATATGCAATCGGCGCATCGTTCTTGTGGTCTTTAGTTAATATTTCAGACCAGTATCTAGTATCCAGATACTCAACCGGAAGACACACATCAGGTGCTCTGGTTTTGTTTTCTAGCTTGATTGGTGTGGTCATAGCACTACCTATGCTTTTTTGGGTCCCAGGTGTTTTTGATGCGTCTTTGACTGATATTGTGTTGCTATTAATTGCCGGATCAATGTCTGCTGTTTGGATTATTTTCTACCTGTATTCTATGGAGATAGAAGATGTGTCTGCTGTGGTGCCATGGTTTTTGACCGTGCCCGTACTCGGCTATGTTTTAGGTTTTTTGTTTTTAGGAGAGAGGTTGAGTTTCGAAGAACAAATAGGTTCTCTCATTATATTGCTAGGTCTTACCATTCTGAGTTTTGATTTTTCTAAAGCAACAAAAATAAAACTAAAAACTGGGGTCATGTTTTATATGTTTTTAGCCTGTTTATTGATTGCAATACAAGGAATTATTTTTAAGTACGTCACTGTAGTTGAAAACTTCTGGGTCTCTTCTTTTTGGGAATATGTCGGCCTGGGTTTGGCGGGTGTGTCTTTATATGTGACAGTGCCTCAGTATCGTCGAGAGTTTATGGCGATGCTACGCAAGGGTGGCAAGCAAATTTTTACTTTAAACATAAGTAGTGAACTGGTCGGGGTGGCGGGCAATTTACTTACCATGTTTGCATTACTTTTGGCGCCGGTTACTATCGTATATTTGCTGACAAGTTTTCAGCCTGCTTTTGTGCTTTTGTTTAGTATTTTAGGGACGATTTTTTTACCATCGATTATTAAAGAGGATATAAGTTTGAGGGTGCTGGTGCCAAAGATTCTGGCTATCGGTATTATGATAGCCGGGACCGCGCTACTGTTCTAAAACACCAACAATTGATTTTTAAAAAATATGTGTTATAATAGAAGTACAGAAAATAATAAATAGTCCGATGATACCAGAGTTCCCAAAATTTAAAAAACTCGAACTGTCTGACCGCAAAACTATTGAGCGGTTTACTGCTAAATTCCCTCCGTATTCGGATTTTAATTTTGTATCAATGTGGAGCTGGGATACAAAAGGGGAGATGTCTGCATCTATTTTAAATAACAACTTGGTAATTAAATTTACCGATTATCTAAACGGCGAGCCGTTTTTTTCGTTTTTGGGCGACAATCAGATAGCTGAGACAACACAAACTTTGTTGGATTTTTCTCGTGATTTACACGCAGTAGACGAATTGCGCTTAGTGCCGGAAGCGGTGGTTGCAGATTGTGTACATTCATTCCAAGTGGTTCCAGATGAAGACGCGTTTGATTATGTATATGAAGTAGAGCACTTGGCTAATATGGATAAATGGTCCAAGCACACCTCTGGTAAAAAGGTGCGTCGTTTTCTAAAAGAAGGTTTGCCGTATGAGGTCCGAGTTTCTAATATAAAAGAAGCTCCGTTTTCTGATTGTTTGAAGTTATTTAAAAAATGGGCAGAGGTACGTAGCATGGATCCAGATGAATTGAGTGAATTCACTGCAGCTGAAAGAATCTTTAACTCAGACATAGATTCTCTGCGGGTGGTTACTTTATACATAGAAGGCAAGTTGGTTGGCTTCACTGTTTTTGAAGTTATTTCTGATGAGTATGCTGTGTCGCACTTTGCTAAAGCAGACAAAGACGCTCATGATTCCGCTTCGGATGTGCTCAATTGGGAAGAGGCAAAGATTCTAAAAAATAAAGGTGTAAAGTATTTCAATTGGGAACAAGACCTAGGTATTCCTGGCTTGCGCCAGTCCAAAGAAAAGTATGGACCGGCTATGCGTCTAAAAAAGTTTATTGTTACTCGTACACAGGCCTAACTTAACTTCTCAATGAGCCCAGGGTATAATATCTACCATGGACACTAAATCCAAATTTTTACTTCTGTTTGTTTTTTTTGTTACTTTTTTTTCGTTTGGATATACTTATTACCACACAATAATCCTTCAGGATTTTGAAGTCATCGACACATCAGAACCTGAAACCGTTCTCATCTATGAATAGCCATTTAATTTGCCTAGACGCTACGCCGACTTTTTTAGGAGCATTTGATTTTACGGTTGCCCCTCCGCTTTTGTTCTATGCTTATGTTCCAATCATGGCGGTGGTTCTTTTCCTAAGTTTTTTCCTTATTAAAAGAGATCAGAATTCTATTCAAAACAAACTGCTGACGATTTTAGGTGTTGCTTTTTCTCTCTGGATTGTAAATATTATCGTCCAGTGGACCGCAGTAGATGCTTCTATCGTTTATTTTGCATGGCAGATGACGCCGTTGCTTGAAGTGTTTATCCCTATATCTACTATTTATTTTACTTATGCTTTTATCGACAACAAAGACGTTGTATTTTGGTTAAAATTAATTTTCGCTTTTCTTGTCTCAAGCGTGGCAGTCTTGACCCCGACCTATCTAAACACTCAAGGATTCGATGTGTACAATTGTGAGGCCTTGGTGGGGTATTTGCCGTACTATGTTTATTTCTTGGAGTTGGTGGCAGTATTCTGGATTTTAGCTGTAGGAATTCGCAGATATTTAGTTTTGCACAAGAAAGAAGATGCTGAAAGTGTGATTAAGAAGAAAATGATTATCCTGATCACCATCGGAGCTTCTGTTTTCTTGGGCCTCTTTGCTGTTTCGAACCTCTTTGGTGAGCTTACCAAAACGTATGAGATAAATCTCATTGGTCCGATCGGTATGCTTATTTTCTTAGGTATGCTGGTTTACATGATGGTACGCTTCAAAGTTTTCAATTCAAAGTTACTTTCAGCACAGGTACTTGTCTGGGCTTTGATTTTCTTTATTGGCGCACAATTTTTCTTTATTCGCAATCCAGTAAACTATTTCTTAAACGGATTCACTTTTATCGTGACACTTATTTTCGGTAATTATCTAGTGAGCTCGGTGCGCCGAGAAGTGGAGCAAAGAGAGTATTTAGCGACTCTTAACTGGGAGTTACAAGATCTAGTCAAACAAAGAGAGAATCTCGTGCACCTTATTACTCATAAAGTGAAGGGTTCTTTTACTCGCACAAAATACATTTTCGCTGAGATGTTGGATGGCAGCTTCGGCAAGATAGATGGCATGATGATGAAGATGGCTCGTCGTGGACTTGAGTCTGATGCAGAAGGTATTCACACCGTGGATTTGGTATTAAACGCTTTCAATCTTGGTTCTGGTGCGGTGAAGTATGAAATGAAGCCGATAGAACTTAAAAAGATAGTCCAAGAAGTCATGGGAGAGAAGGGCGCGCGGATTAAAGAAAAAGGGCTTGCTGTCACTTTGGACGCCCAAGAACCTGAATACAATCTAACAGGAGATGCTTTCTGGCTTAAAGAAGTGGTAAACAACTTTGTAGAAAATGCTCTGCGTTATTCTATGCGTGGTACTATACAGATCAAACTCGAGAAGCTCTCAAAATCCATAAGACTGTCGGTTAAAGATGA
>JBKBJD010000013.1:0-10573 GCA_046294035.1 Minisyncoccia bacterium | reverse complement strand
GCTGTTTAAGACAAGCCGTCTGATTAAATCAATCGGTTTTGTAGACGGATGCATTTTACTTTTCTGGGGTTTAGGACAAACCAATACACTCTTGTCTTTAGACTTCAAAAATTCGTGCGTTCCATGCCATCCATATGCAATCAGTTCGTGTTGAGGTGCATAATCCATGCGCCCTATAACCGCATGCGTTTTTACCCAAATAAGAAGCTGCCCGAACTTCATCCCTGCGTCATGCATACCATCACGCAGAGCGAATACCATCTTGTCTGAATTGAAGATATAGAAGCTATTTTTACGTTCAAGATGTGGTCTAACTGCCTCGATCCAGTCTCGGGTGAACGCCTTATATTCTGCATCGCTCTGCAAGTGATCATTAAGTATTGGCTTGTTCTTAGCGAGTGTCTGGAAACCTTCTTTACTTTCAGCGACAGCTACGCCATAAGGCGGATCAGTAATGACTGCCTTTATTTTGTGAGTGCTAACAAGTCTTGCGATCATGTCCTTATTTCGAGAATCAGCACACAAGAGCAAGTGCGACCCTAGACGGAAGGCATCTCCGTATTTAATTGAGTTTGATGATTTTTTCATTGGAGATTTTTTTAAAGCGGTTAATAATGACTTGGCAAAAGATTGGCTCATAATCGCAAAGATATGCTGTGCGATTCATTTGTTCACACGCAGAAAGGATGCTTCCTGAACCAGCAGTCATGTCGAGTACGATATCGCCAGGGCGAGTGCATCGGCGCAATATCTTCTCGTGAATAGTTGGAGACTTCTGAGTTGGGTGCTCCATCTCATTTCCCGGCAATCTTTTAACAAGCCAAATGTTGATGAGATCGAGAATATCCTCAATGACGCGGTTGCCGGTGGTAATTTCCTTGTTCTGTAACTCGTGAAGATTTTTGATTTTGTCGTTAAGATACGGCTTACCCCTGATGCCGTAAGTTACAAACTCAGTAATTTTGTTAAACGCATTCTTAGGGGTCACTGATTGATTATTTTTTACCCATATGAGCAATCGTTTGGAATCAATGCCGAGTTCTTTGTAGAGTTGTTGGAAAATATATACATAGCGCTCATCGCACCACCATGCCATGTGAACGTCTTTCTTTGCTGCCGACAAAGCGTTTTGCATTATTGTTTTTACGAACTGCCGATATTCCTCGTCTGACTTATTGTCATCTGTTTTACCACCGTAACTGCTTTTATTTCCTACGCCTCGGTCATATGAGAGTCCGATATTATAAGGTAAATCTGTATCGATTAGATCAGCCCTAGTATCTCCCATGAGTGTTTTCACTGTGTTCGGATCAAGTGCGTCACCACAGATTAAATAGTGGCGACCGAGCTTAAACATATCCCCGAGCTTTATATCCGTATCTTTCGCTTTTTCAACTTCCTTTTCTTCACTGAATTCGTCATCATTAACCTCAAGGCTGTCATCAAAAATATTAGAAAGGTCGAGCGAGTCGAATCCTGCCGTTAGCAATTCTTCAATATCAAAATCAGCAGCAAGTTTTTCGTAATCCCATGAACCGCCTGACCTGTTAGAAGTAAGGAGATAATCTTTGAACTCTTTTTCAGTAAGTGGTCTATTGGGAACTCTGACTTCAATCTCATCTTCATCTCGACCAAGAAGAGACAGAACAAGCACTCGCTGGTTTCCGGCTACAAGCGTGCCATCCGTGTTGATACACGGCAATTCTGCAAGATCAAACTTCTTAAGACTTCGCTTGAGTCCTTCAAGCTGTTGAGGAGAAAGCTTGCGAGGGTTCTTTTCATACCGAACCAAGTCTTTCACTTTTCTTTTTTCCGTATGCCAAACTAATTTTTTACTCATAGTCGCTTTGGTTAATTGATAATATGGATACATGCGTATTCATATTCAGTATGGGTAAAAAATACTGTTATGTAATCTGTAACTTTCTAAGCAGAAAATATAAAAAAGCCCTGTATTAAAGGGCTTTTAAACTGAGTTGTCCACTACGTCTAATCAGTCATAAGTCGATCGTCTATGTATTCCAATCTAATGCTCGGATTAAAGGAATAGCCGTTCCTGTTTTTATGGAAAGTTCCATTGATAAATTCGTCTCTACTCGTAAGCTTGAACCAACCGATAATCCGTCGGTTCATTTTACGGATAGTTTGTCTTAGTGATTCAGCTGTCTTATATGTTCCAAGAATTTTTATAGCATCCTCAAGTGTTACTCCACGGCGTTCATAGAACAGGCGGAAAATAGCCTGCTGATCTGGAGTAAATTCAAGCGGTCTATCGAGAAGACCTTTTCTAGTAAGAAACATTTTTCCGTTTCGCTGTACAGATACTACAAAGTCTAAGAGCTTTTTCATTCGCACTTGATCGTATGGTCTGAGATAGAGTGCTTCTCCAAAATTATTTAAGTCTTTCTTTTTTATATACAGAGTTTCCTTAAGTTCTATCTTTCGATATCCGCCAGTGTATATGGTTTCAGTTAGCTCAACCTTTGACCCTTTGTCAGATACAGTATTCATTAAACGAGCAGTCAAAAACTTGCATGATTCCTCATGCTCTTTATCCGTAAATGGGTATTGGAATTTCGGTTTTTTGACTTTCTTGTTCATATACCTGTATGTCCTTATTTTACCTCATTTCGTTGTAATTGAGACAGTGCCGAATAAGCCCTTTTGGTGTCTCATTTGTCGCATTTACAAAATATAGACCCCGACCCACAAACCCTAAAAATGAAAAGAGAAATATGCTAGAATACCCTTATAACACTTGTAACCGTGGGTACCATACCCACATACACCGCCAAGAAACAAAACAGCTAGCAAATGCTAGCTGTTTTTTATATGCTGATTGAATTCACGCAGTAGGAATATCGACACATCATCAGCCGTATCATCTTTACCTTTACGGAAAGGCTTCTCCAGTACATGGATAAGGCGCATAGTATAAAGCAGTAGATAGGACAAAAGTCCGAGTTCAATGAGTCCAGTATAAAAATCCGTTTCAACAAAAACCAAAAGCGCAATCACTGAGAACACTACAGTCTGAACCAGCATAGTTATAGAAGGGACAAATTGAGTCTTTTGAATATGATAGACACGTAGCACAAGTTTGCGCAGGTTTGACTGTTCTTGCTTGATACGGGTCATGTAATTCGGCGGCACACCGCGAGACTCCATATCATCAAAGACCTGATCGAGCTCCCCTATCGCATCAAGGGCACATCCCATGTGACTATGATTTTTTGTATCACTTAGCCCGTCTTCAAACTCTTCAATGAATTTACTCATAATACTTTTCAATTTTTCTGTTTTGAATTTAGAATCTTTGCGCGCCAATGCTTCAGCTTCTCCTAGAATACTTTCAAGTGCCGCTCGCATCTCTGCTGGTATCTTATCCACCTCTTTATAGTCAGTAAACACACCAGAGAGTAAAAAACCAGTGACAAACGTAGCACTAGCGATAACTGTACCAACAAGTGGATTTAATGTAACAAAATCAAGGTGAAAAGTATGGATAATATATTTGAGCGCAAGTAGACACACCACCATAAGGGCCACAACAGTGGCTATGTAAAATTTTCCCATTCGCTGTTTGCGAGTTAGTTTTGTTTGTGATTTTTTCATATAAATATTATTTAATATAATTAACTGATTTAATCTTTGTTTTAAACAAAAACATGTTTAGCGCTTTAACAAAACAAGAACTGATTGTAACGTCACGTCATCATTTTCTGTGTTTACAAAAATATTTCTAGGTTCAATTCTTTGCTCAAAACTATATTTTTTTGACAATTCTTCTAGAACACTAGCCCAAACACGCCATTGTTCTTCTGTAAAATTTTTATCATTATTGCCCTCAGCGCTTTCTTCAATTGGATATATACGAATCTCACCACCAACTTTAAGCGATTTCAAAGAATTCTCCAAAACCTTTTTTATGTCCATTGGTGGTAAATCTGCCCATTCCCAATTAGGCCAAACAAAACGTATTGCCAACACATAATCTAAATCCTTTACTGGTAAGTCTACTTCAGAAGATTGTTCAAATAAATTTTCTTTAAATCTGTCTTCAATCACTTCGACGCCAGGGTGTGAATCTATGCCATATGCGCTAGAGGTAATACCTTGAGAAAGTAAATACTTAATAAATTCACCATTTCCAAAACCAAGATCCATAATCCTTTTATCTTTTATGTCTCTTTCACTTAATCCGAGTTCTGCTAAATAACGACTAAAGACCTGTTTTTGCTCAACCTCTGAAATTTTATCAATTTCTCCTGCCTCTTTATTTAAAATACTTGCTTTTCTATGCAAAGAATCCTCTTTTGATTCTTTAATAAATTTTTTAAAATTAGCACTCCACTGTGATCTAGGCTTATTTATTTCTTCAGCTAGAAAAAGTTTTGATTCCTCTTTTTGGGGCTTAAATTCCATATTAATTATATTCTACCATCGCAGTTCTTTTTCTCCATGTTTTTTAAGGTATGCGTTGCATGCGGAAAAAGGTTTTGACCCAAAGAAGCCATTGTAAGCAGAAAATGGCGAGGGGTGCGTGGATTCTAATACTAAGTGTTTTGAAGTATCAATCAGTGATTTCTTACTGCGGGCGTAATTACCCCAAAGTATAAACACCACATGTTCTTTCTCATCTGAAATTTTCTTGATTACATAATCAGTAAAATCTTCCCACCCTTTACCCTGATGGGAGGCTGGTGTATTTGCCACTACGGTTAAAATTGCATTGAGTAAGAATACTCCTTGCTGGGCCCAGTTTTCTAAATTTCCATTTTTAAAATCTTTCTTTATACCAAAATCAGCTTCTATTTCTTTATAAATATTCTGAAGCGATGGTGGCAGTGGCACACCCTCTGGCACAGAAAAACACAACCCGTGCGCTTGCCCTGCCCCATGATATGGATCCTGACCCAAGATGACTACTTTTACTTTTGAAAAAGGTGTCAACTCGAAAGCTTTAAAAACATCTTTTGGATTCGGGTAAGTCTTTTTGTTTTTATATTCCGCACGAGTAAATTCTGCCAAATTCTGCCAAATTTCAGTCTTAAAAAATGGTTCTAAAACCTTTTTCCATTCTGATTCAATCTGCACATCGCGCATCATGCGATTAATATAGCACAGTTATTTTATAACAACGCTCTTTATATTAGTGAATTCACGTATTCCATGAGATGCCATTTCTCGACCATAACCAGAACGCTTTGTGCCACCAAGCGGCATACGTGGATCTGAAGCAACGATACCATTGACGACCACAGTCCCCACAACCAATTTCTCAGCTATTTCTCGTGCAATCTTTTTATTCTTAGTCCACACTGTACCAGCTAAACCATACACATGATCATTCGCTAGCGAAAGTGCATCCTTCCAGTCTTTAGCCTTAATAAGGGCAATAACAGGACCAAAAACTTCTTCAGTGAAAGCTGGATTTTTTCTAGTAACATTATCTAGCAAGGTTGGCTCAAAGAAATAACCGGTGCCAGGTATTCTCTTGCCACCATGTAGTACTTTTGCACCAGCCTTCACCGCACGAGCAATCTGATCCTCTAGCTCTTCACGCAAGTCCGCCCGCGCCAAAGGCCCCAAGGTTGTAGTAGGATCCATTGGATCACCGACCCGCACCATATCGATCTCCCGCAAAAACAAATCGCGAACTTTATTATAAATAGATTCTTCAATTATAAAACGCTTCGGGGATATACAAACCTGACCAGCATTAAGCATCTTGGCAGTCATGCCCACCTTCACAGCTTTTTCGATATCAGCGTCTTTAAGTATTATGTATGGATCTGAACCACCAAGCTCAAGCACACTTTTAGTTATATATTTACCAGAGAGCGCACCCACTTCACTACCAGCCTTCTCACTACCGGTTAATATCACCATCTGCACACTGTCATGAGCAATGACTTGCTCGATATTTTTAGACTCAACGAAAATAGTTTGAAATACTCCATCTGGGATACCAGCGTCTTTGATTATTTTCTCTATCAGTTTGGCAGATTGAGGCACATTAGAGGCGTGTTTGAGTAAACACGCGTTCCCGGCCAGTAGCGCAAGCGCCGCAAAACGAAACACCTGCCACAGCGGAAAATTCCACGGCATAATAGCAAGTACAATACCGAGTGGTTCATATCTTACAAAGCTTTCCAATGCTTCAGTTTTTATATGTTCATCTGCGAGGAACCCTGGTCCATGCTCAGCAATATATTCTGCATTCCAAGCAGATTTTTCTATTTCAGAGATAGATTGAGTTATTGGCTTACCAACTTCTTTGGTTACTATTTTTGCGTAGGTTTCTTTGTTCTCTCTTAATAGTTTGGCAATTTTCTTTACATACTCGACCCGCTTTTTTAGCGGCACATCTCGCCAAGCACTGTATGCTTGCTCGCCCTTTTTCACAGCTTGGTCTACCTGCTTTGGGGTTAACGCCTTAAAAACTTTTTCAACTTTTTCTGTATATGGGTTTTGAGTTTGGATAGGCATGTTATTTTTTATTTTTTATATCGTCTAATGCTTGGTTAGCTGATTTATAATCTATAGGACAATCAATTAACACAACACCTTTCTCTGAAAATGCTTTTTTTAAGGTGTCAGACAAATCTGCTGTAGTATTTATTCTGTATCCCTTTGCACCAAAGGATTCTGCTAGCTTCACAAAATCGGGATTATTAAATTCTAAACCGAATTCTGGTAATTGCATATTGCCTTGCTTCCACCTGATCATGCCGTAACCACTGTCATTTAGTATAAGTACAACCAAATCAAGATTGAGTCTGACGGCCGTCTCAAGCTCAGCCACATTCATCATAAAGCCACCATCACCAGCTACCACCAGAACCTTCTTTTCAGGATTCATTATCTTTGCTGCGATTCCAGACGGAACCCCAGCTCCCATCGTAGCGAGTGCGTTGTCGAGCAAAAGACTGTTTTGCTCTCGGGCTTTGAAATTTCTCGCAAACCAGATTTTATACATGCCATTATCTAAGGCTAATATTCCGTCTTGCGGCAGAATCTTTTGCACATCTGCCACAACCCTCTCTGGACGCATTGGGAATGCCTCATCATTGGCAAATTTTTCTATATCAGAATTAATAACATCACGAGTAGCAAAGAACTTTTTAAAATCCCAGTTTGGACTTGGTTTTATTTTTTCTGCAATAGCCCAGAGAGTATGGGAGATGTCTCCTACCACCTCAAGGTTCGGCACATATACTTCGTCTACTGATGCTGGATAAAAATTAATGTGAATAGTTTTCTGTTTTTTACCATCTAAAATAATCGGCGGCTTCTCGCTGACATCGTGACCGATAGATATTACTAAGTCTGCAGCTTCTAAAGCTTCATGTACGTAATCCCCGCTTGATAATGCAGTAGTGCCAATATAAAAATCCGAGAATTCGTCTTCTACTCCTTTACCCATCTGAGTAGCGACATACGGAATTCCTGTTTTTTCTATAAGATTCTTTAACTGCTTGCGCACTAGTTTACGATTGCCACCTGAGGCAATTACTATTATTGGATTTTTAGCTTTTTCTATCTCTGAAGTGGCTGAAAGAATTGCTTTGTCATCAGCGATAGGCCTCCTTACCTTGTAATAATTTATAGGTACTGCATCAGACAGTTCTTCAGCGATATCTTCTGGGAGCTCTAGATGTACTGGCCCCGGACGTTCACTTTCAGCGAGACTGATGGCTTCGGTTACCATAGATGGAATTTTAGAACCTGAGATTATGGTCTCGGCATATTTCGTAACCGGACCAAGCATTTTCACCACGTTGATTATTTGAAATTTACCTTGTTTACTTTTTTTAATAGGTTTTTGCCCGGTGATGACAAGTAGAGGCATACCACCTAAATATGCATATGCGACACCAGTAAAAAGATTTGTAGCCCCAGGGCCAAGGGTAGACAAAGCAACACCCACCTTACCAGTGAGTCTGCCAAACGTTGCAGCCATAAATACTGCGCCTTGTTCGTGCCTGGTAGTTATGAATTTTATTTTAGATTTTCGTACTGATTCTAAAAATGCGAGGTTCTCTTCTCCTGGCACACCGAAGATGTGAGTGACTCCTTCGTTTTCTAATGCTCTGACAAATACATCTGAAGCGTTGGTTTGTGTGTTTTGCATAGACATATTATAGAATGTTTTGTTATAATTTTCCTGTGGCTAATCCTATCCCAGAAAATATAAACTGGACTCTTCCAGAACACGAACATCGCGAAAAAACCAATGACTGGTATTGGGCTCTTGGTGTGATAGTTGTATGTGGTTCAATAGCGGCCATCATGTATGAGAATTATCTTTTTGCTGGGGTCTTGGTACTAAGCGGTGTGTTAATGGGTCACTTTGCAAGCACTCCGCCAGAGAATGTGTCTTACGAGATCAGCAGTAAAGGTTTCAAACTAAAGCACCACACCTATCCCTATAAAAAAATAAAGTCTTTCTTCGTCGGTGGCGAGACAGCACCTTTTTTGTTCATAAAACTTGACCGACCATTTATGCCCATCATCTATGTGCCTATAGAAAAACACCTAGCTGAGATGATTCGTGGGAAATTCCTCTCTTTTGGAGTCCAAGAAGAAGAGATGAAAGAACATCCATCAGAAAAACTCATGGATATTATTGGGTTTTAATTTACGCTGTGCCCTCGCTAGGAATCGAACCTAGATCGCAAACTCCGCAAGCTCGCATTCTATCCATTGAACTACGAGGGCTATATATAAACTCTACCCATCGAAAACTAGGGTATTACTCCTAGATTAGCAGTTTTTTGAAAAAAGTCTATAATGACCGATATATGGAAGAAAAAGTACGTATCAATAAATATCTGGCCGATCAAGGTATCGCCACTCGTCGTGGAGCTGATGCGCTCATCAAACAGGGGCATGTTTTTATAAATGGCAAAAAGGCCTCTTTAGGTGACCGGGTAGGTAGCACTGACAAAGTCGAGGTGAAAGGTCAAAAAATGAAAGAATACATCTATGTGGCCTACAACAAACCAATCGGTGTCTCTACCGAAGAAATCCTAGACCGACTTCCAAAAGAAAAGGCACAGGGCCTATTCCCTGTCGGCAGACTCGATAAAGCATCTCACGGACTTATCCTGCTCACCAATGATGGACGCATCACTGATAGATTACTCAATCCAAAATTTGATCACGAAAAAGAGTATGAAGTGAAAGTTAAAGGCAGGTTGCGGAGCAGTTTTAAAGAAAAAATGGAAAAGGGAGTACAGATTGAAGATTACAAAACAAAACCTTGCAAAGTGACAATCTTAGACGAAAACAGATTCCGTGTAACCTTAACCGAAGGCAAAAAACACCAAATCCGTCGCATGTGTGTCGCGTTATTCCAAGAGGTAGAAGATTTGAAGAGGACTCGTATCATGAATATTAAAATGGGTCCAATTAAAGAAGGTCGGGCGCGAATACTAGAGGAGAAAGAATTAGATGAATTCAAAAAAAGACTAGGCTTGGCCTAGTCTTTTTTCTTATTTTACTAATCGAGTCAATCGAGACTTTTTGCGAGCTGCGTTGTTCTTTTTTATGACACCACGCTTTGCTGCTTTATCGATAGTAGCGTACGCTTTTGAGAGCATTTTTTCGGCTTCCTTTTTATCTGCTTTAGCCGCTTTTTCAAACTTTTTAATGACGTCCTTCATGAGGCGCTTGTTTTGATCATTAAAAGCCTTTTTTCGCCCGGAAACGCGTATCGCTTTTTTAGCTGATTTGGTAATTGGCATGCAAGCAATGTACCAGAAAAAATGAAAAAAGGCAACCATCCTCTAGGGTGGCCTTATATGCTATGATAAATCCATGCTAGGAAGCATCAAGGGCACAATCACCCACAAAGACGAGAAATATATATTAGTAGAAAACGCTGGGCTCGGCTATCGTGTCCATGTATACGGCGACACACTCGCTGGCAGCATAATTGGAGAAAATATCCACCTTTTCTTGCACACCCATATCCGAGAAGATGCTTTTGATTTATACGGTTTCCCTTCTATGTCTGAACTTTCTTTTTTCGAACTTTTAATCACCGTATCAGGTATAGGACCTAAGGGAGCTTTGGGCATACTGTCGGTCGCCAGTGTCGAGAGTTTAAAGCGTGCTGTTAAATCAGGCGATACGGGGTATCTCACCAAAATATCGGGCATCGGTAAAAAAACCGCAGAGAAGATAGCGCTAGAGCTACGCGACAAAATCACAGGCGTTGTAGAGAGCGATACCACAGATAACCTTGATGCCATAGAGGCATTACAAGCACTTGGCTATCGTGAGCATGATATTCGCGAAGCACTTCGTACGGTTGATTCCAAAGAGCCTACCAACACCAAGATCAAGGAAGCATTAAAAATGCTAAGTAATAAATAATACATGCCTGAGTTACCTGAAGTAGAGACCACAGTGCGCGGTTTGCAAAAAGAAATAACGGGTTACACTATACGCACTGTCTGGACAGACCTAAGAACAAAAGATAAAAGAAAAAAAGACACAGTGGCGCACCCACCCTTTTTTGACATGTTTCAAAAAGAAGTAACAAATAAAAAAATATTAATGG
>JBKBJD010000012.1:0-10581 GCA_046294035.1 Minisyncoccia bacterium | reverse complement strand
ATAGAATGGAGCACCCCGACTGGCGATAAAAGTAACATCTTAGAAGCAATTGATTCGTTGTGTGCCAATCCTGTTAGTGGCGGCACTAACCCAAAATCAGGATTAGAATACATCGATTCACTATTACTTCAAAGAAGGGCTATAGATTCTACTGAAAGACAGGTCATATTGATTGACTCTGATTACCACTGGGATAACATTGCAGCAAACAAGGAAAAGATAAAAGAACTTATTTCGCATGGAGTTATTATTGTTCTCGCACTACCAAAAATATATGATGGTTGTCGAGATCGTTATGACATACACGAAGAAAACCTAAGTCAATTAAAAGAATTAGGGTGTCTAAGCATCCGTAGTAATTTTAGGTTATTCAAAGAATTTTTAGGAAAATTAAAGGCCATCGTGCCTTGCGGATGAGTGTGGGCCGGTAGGTTCCCTTTGTGGAACCTACCGGCCTTTTTATATATAATAGATAGATTAATAGCTAAACAAAGAATATATGGAAAAATTAAAGATAGCAGGGATAATAGTATTAGTCGGTGTGGCAGGGGTACTCGGATACATACTACTAAATGATAAAGGCACGGTATCGAGCGAAGAAAATAAGGCAGCAGAAGAACAATCTGGCAAAAAGATGGCTTTCAGCCAATTCATAAAACTCAATACTGAGCCATACAAGTGCAGTGTATCTCAAGCTTTTAGTGACATGGAAAATAGTGGTGTGGTGTATATCGACGGTGCACGAATTCGTGGTGAATTCGACACTATAGTGGAAGGCAAAAACATGCACTCCTCTTTCATTATGAAAGATGGCTTTGCGTACAATTGGTCTGATCTTTATCCAATGGGAGCAAAAGTAAAAGTTGACACAAGCGCAACAAGCAGTGACAGTAACACCTCTACTTCAGGCACCTATACTTGGAACGCAGACCAGATTGGAGAATATGATTGTGTTCTCTGGCAAGTAGACGAATCTCTGTTTAATGTTCCAACAAACATAAACTTTACTGAGTTATAAAAACCTTCCAACAAAAAAAACCGCCCTGGTTGGCGGTTTTTTTTGTAAACTTTATTCTGCGTCCGCTGGTGTTTCAGCTGGAGCAATCTTCATCATCGGCATATCATCGGCATCAACCTTTTGGTAGCGTACATGGTATCCGCGACCAGAAGACATTTCACCTTTGAGTTCACCTACTTGCATTCCAAGGAAGAATACTAGCATCATCACAAGTAACACTACGAGTAATCGTAGCATGCTGTGCTGGCCGTATCCACCGTATGAACAACCATGCCCACCTCCGTTGCAACATGATGATTCACATACACCTCCTTTGTCTTTTCCTTTTTCCATTGGTTTTTTAAATTATCTAATAATGTATTTGCATATCATTATACACTGAGAGATTGATGAGTCAAAATTTTTTCTTGAAAATGGTATACTATTTGTATGGAACAAGAACACAAAGACACACATACAACCGAGGAACACACCTCGCATGATGCACCAAAGGAAGATTTGCGTATCTCTGGTGATGATATCTTAAATTTTCTACGCAAAATTTTCCGTGCTGGTAATTCACGCATGGCGGTGTTTGAAGACGGAGAAGGCAAGCAGATTTTTAAAATCAATTTGATTCTCTTGATGCTGATATTTTTCTTTATTCCAGTCGTCGCACTTATATTTATCATTATCCTCATTACAGCAGATTACTCGATTAGTGTACAAAAAAGACATCATAAATAAATTATTATTTAATATTAATATTATGAAATATAAATTCTTTATTCTTGCGCTAGCCTGTGCCATGATTATCCTACCAGGAACTATCTTTGGCGCTGATTACTTACCGAAAGATGGTGATACCAACGAAAGTATTATTGTGAACGAATCGTATCACAACCTCTACGTCGGTGGTAGCAATATCATGATAAACGCAACCACGCTAGGAGATCTTTTTGCCGCTGGTAGCACTGTGTCCGTCGGTGCACCCACCGAAGAAGACGTCTTTATAGCTGGTGGGACGGTGACTATTAATGCTCCAATCTCAGGAGACGCCCGTATCTTAGGTGGTACTGTGCTCATCAATGCTCCAGTTGCAGGTGACGTGCTAGTAGCAGGTGGTACTGTATCTTTTGGTAAAGATGCAGTCGTGGGTGGCGATGTATGGGTAGCTGGTGGTGATATTAATCTTTCAAACAAAATATCGGGATCATTGAAAATCACCGCTGAACGCATTTACCTAGGCGGTGAAGTGCTTGGCGAATCCACTATCTGGGCAAGTCGCAAAGTAACCTTTGGTAGTTCATCTGTAATGCAAAACACTATTACCTATCATGGCGATAAAAACCCAATCATCGAGGAAGGCGCCCAAATTGGCACTGTCACTCGTCTACCCTTTGCCAAAAGTGAATACATGTCTGGGTCACACACCGGACCAGCTGTGACCACGACTCTGATACTAGCCATTGCTTTATTTGCTTTATACAAGATCACCCGCACCCAAACCAAACGAGTAATAGATCTATCTACACAAAAATTTGGACTAAATGTACTCTGGGGTGCGATTGGAGTCATCTTAATACCTATAACCAGCATCCTGCTTATAGTAACCATATTTGGTGCAGGTTTTGGCATTATTTTGCTTCTATCATACTTTGCACTCATAATCACCGCGTCAGCTCTAGGACTAGGAGTCATCGGGTATTACATTGAGAAACTACTACGTATTGATACAGAAGGTATAACCTATCGCACTATCTTGTGGGGTGCGCTCGGCAGTTTTGCTTTATCCATGATACCAGTAGTCGGTCCTATAGCCAGCTCGGTATTCTTCTTGGCTGCTTTCGGCACCATCTTAAAAAGACTCAAAGCAAAAATCAACAGCTAACCTAAAAATTAAAAAAGTCCGACGACCGTCGGACTTTTTTAATTTTGTTTATTTCTTTATGGCTGCTTTTACAAATTCAGTAAACAAAGGATGTGGTCTTGTTGGGCGAGCCAAAAACTCTGGATGAAATTGTGCTCCTAGGAAAAAAGGATGTACATCTTTTGGTAATTCAGCGATTTCCATCAAACGGCCGTCAGGTGACGTACCAGAAAACACTAAACCTTTTTCTTCTATTTCCTTAATATAATCACTTGCCACTTCGTATCTATGACGGTGCCTCTCAATGACTTCACTCTTACCGTAAGCGATCCGCGCGATAGTACCGGATTTTAATTTTGCCACATAGGCGCCAAGGCGCATCGTGCCTCCATAATCATTTTTAAGAAGTACATCTTTCTGAGTATCCATAACGTCAATCACTATGTGTTTTGATTTTGGATTTACTTCACGAGTGTTTGCGTCCTTGTAACCTAAAACATTACGAGCATATTCTATGACCATCATCTGCATACCATAACAAAGCCCAAAATAAGGTATTTTATTTTTTCTAGCATACTCGACAACCTTGAGCTTGCCTTCTACCCCTCTGCCACCAAAACCACCTGGTACTACGACACCGTCATATTTTTTCAATTCACTCAATTTCTCTGGATGTTTTTCAAACATTTCAGCTGAAAGCCAAGATATCTTTGGTTTTTTATGAAGAGCGTAAGCAGAATACTTTATAGCTTCGATCACAGAAAGATACGAATCTGAAAGAACATAATCTCCTGTCTCAAAATATTTTCCGATCATGGCTATGTGCACCTCACCGTCACCATTATGGGCATTCTTCACAAAATTTTTCCAACCACGCCAGAGACTTGGTTTTGTTTTTTTATGACCTAGGCCCAACGCTTCACAAAGTTTGTCTCCAAATTTTTCTTTTTCAAAATTAAAAGGAATATCATAAATACTATCAACATCTGGCGCTGATATAATACGATCCGGAAATACACTACAAGATAGAGCAAGTTTTTCTTTACGTTTGGCATCAAGCGGAGTCTCTGCTCGAGCGATCAAGAAATCAGCCTGTATACCAGAACTGTTCAACATGCGTACTGCGGTCTGGGTGGGCTTAGTCTTCATCTCGCCTACCTTACTAGGCACCGGTAGATATGACACCATAACAAAAAGCACATCTTTGGGTGTTTCCATTTTCATCATGCGAGCAGCTTCTAAAAATAGCATGTTTTGATACTCGCCCACAGTGCCACCAACCTCAACAATGACTACATCAGCCTTGGCTTCTGCTTGAGCTTTCTTAATGCGCCCAATAACTTCAAATGGAATGTGTGGCACAACTTCAACACACTTCCCTTTGTATTCTAAATTTCTTTCTTTTTGGATAACAGTCTGGTATACACGCCCGGTGGTCATGTAATTCATGCGAGACAAATCTGTGTCGAGGAAACGCTCGTAGTTACCCATGTCTTGATCAGTCTCATCTCCATCACCTAAAACAAAAACCTCACCGTGTTCGGTAGGGTTCATGGTGCCAGCATCCACATTAATATATGGGTCTATTTTGATAGCAGTCACAGAAAGGCCGTGATTTTTGAGCACTAGCCCTATAGATGAAGCTGTAACTCCTTTACCAACACCGGAAATAACACCACCAACGACAAAAACATATTTAGGCTTTTGCATAATTTATTTTTCGAGATATCGGCGCACTGCGAGCAAACTCGAGATACTACCTAGAATAATCCCAGTTAAAAGCATTATAATAAAGATTTGCAGTAAATTTGATGTGTAGTATTCATAAACATTCATACCAAGAAAACTTGTGAGATTGCGACCCACCCAAGCAGTAGCTGGGAAAAAAAGTATCGTAGTCAAAATAGTCGCCACTGTGCCATAAATAGCACCCTCTACCATAAATGGACCTTGCACACGTAAACGGGAAGCCCCCACCAGTCGCATAATACTAATCTCCTCTTTTGAGATAAAAATGGTTAGACGAATAGTATTTAAGGTAACTGCTATAGAAATAAGCACCAGCAACAAGGTCAAGACAAAGCCTAGCTTCCTAGCACCAGAGATGATGTTGTGTAACCTCTCAATGACGGATTTGTTTTGATAGTAGTTTACTTTATCAATAATGTTTGCCGAACCAAGCACAAGAACGTTATCAGATTTCATAAAGTTAGCAATACTCTCATATTGAGATATCTCTTTTGCTTTTACGTTAAGATACGCACCTAAAGGGTTTTCGTTGATTTCATCAAGTGCTTGGATAGTTGGATAGTCATCTGAGTGTCTTTCTCGAAACAACAGAAGCGCCTCTTCGGCTGAGGTATAAGTCACTTCAGCTACTTCGGGTAATTTTGATAGAGACTCTTTCAGTACCAGTATCCTTTCTTCTGGAGCACTTGGTACAAAGTATATAGTGACGTCAACTTTATTTTTAATCTGGTCGAGGGAGTATCCCAAGACAGCCTGCAGAATCAACAAGGTAGTCATAACAGCTAAAGTTACTGTCATTACCAAAACAGCTGCCCAAGAAACTATTCCATTTCTACGAAATGAAAGCAGGCCTGATTTAAATATACGTTTGAATGTATCCATAAGAATTTAAATTATCATATCACATACTTACCATCCTTGTCGTCACGAACCACCTTACCTTTTTCCATGGTTATAACCCGCTTGCCGATAGATTCTACAACAGCACGATTATGGGTGGTTAATATCACAGTAGTACCTAAATCATTTATTTTTTTTAAAATTTGAATCACGTCATAGGTAGATACTGGATCGAGGTTCCCTGTCGGCTCATCAGCAATAATAAGCTCTGGCTGATTAATGATAGCCCGAGCTATTGCTAATCGTTGCTTCTCCCCACCAGAGAGCTGGTGTGGAAAATGAAAAATTTTACTACCAAGGTCTACAAGCTCTAACACATGCGGTACATCAGAGGCTATTTCTTCGTTGGTCTTGCCGACCGCTTCCATAGCAAAAGCAATATTTTCATAAGCTGTTTTATTTGATAGCAGTTTGAAATCCTGAAAGACTACACCCATTCGGCGACGTAGTTTGGTCAAGTCTTCGCCTTTTAATTTATGCACATCTAGAGACTCAAAAGACACCGTACCTGCAGTCGGAGAATCTTCAGCTAAAATCATTTTTACCAAGGTGGTCTTACCAGCACCAGAATGGCCAACGATAGACACAAACTCACCAGAGGATATGGTCAAATTTACATTCTGAATACCTACAGAATCTTTATTATAAATTTTAGTTACATCATTAAAGTAAATCACCCATACATTTTAGCACAATATCAAGCACCCTTCCAAGCGAAAAGAAATAGATAAAAATATCGCACTACATATATTAAATAAAATCACCCACAGAGATACCAAGCTCTGCTGCGGCGTTGCCATTACCTACAGCTATTTCAGCAAATTCTTGGCCCAAGATACCTGAACTACCAACACGCACAATACCCAGCTCGCCTTCAGGCACGTCCTTTAGTCTTTCATAGATTTTTAAATTCTTACCCAACACAGACAAAGTATCCAAATCGCGTAGCTCTGCTCCGGTAATTGATAATTTGCAATTACCCCACATGGTGTGATTTTTCCATTCGTCGATATGCCAAACAAAATCATTTGCTATAGGAAAATCTTCGATAGATACTTCATTGTGCGGTAAATCCTTGCCATCTTTTAAATACGCAGCAAACTCAAACAACCATTCCAAGCTCCGAAACTGTGAATCTTTCATTTCAGTAATATTTAATAAAGTTAAGGCGGCTTCACTATTTATCACTCGTACCTTTTTCGTAAGACCAAATTTACGCACCAAAGAAAGCATGTGCCCCTTTACCGAAGTTATAAACAAGGTATTTTCTACCCAAAAATAACAGAAACCAGTGCCATTTGTTTTGTTTGTTTCAGTGGTACGTGGTGCTGACTGGGCGATAATAATACCAGGCTCCCCACGTAAATTTGCATGCTGGTCTATAATCTCGCCAGATGCTTCAAGGTCATTTTTCACTCCCAGGAAAATAGGCACCTGCCCAAGCAAAATATTACATTTTGCTTGTTGTCGAGCGCGCCCATTGTCATCACATACATCATTTATAACTACAATAGTCTTGTTCATGGCTTTATTACAAATTTTTCTCTGCATTAATAAATATATCTATTTCACCATCCAAAACATCCTCCACCTTTGCAGTCTCTACGTCCGTTCTGTGATCTTTGACCATTTTGTATGGATGTAAAACATAGGACCTAATCTGACTACCCCATTCTATATCAGTGCCCTTGCTTGATTTCATAGACTCTTCGAGGGTTTTCTTTTCAGATTCAGCCTTACGGAATATACGCGCACGTAGCATAGCGAGCGCTCGTTCACGGTTTGCTTCTTGAGAACGCTCTTCAGAAGAATGAGCAGATATATTTGTAGGCAGGTGGACAATGCGAACTGCGGTCTCTCTTTTGTTCACGTTTTGCCCACCCGGTCCACCTGAACGAGCGAACTCTATTTTCAAATCAGCCTCAGGCAAAACTATATCTTTCTCTTCAAGTTTGGAAAATTTTGGCAACACCTCCACTAGAGAAAAACTTGTGTGTCTTTTTTGGGCGGCATTAAAAGGCGACACTCGCACCAAGCGATGTACACCATTTTCATTCTTAAGTGCGCCATAAGCACCCTTGCCAGATATTTCAATAGAAATATTTCTATAACCACCATGATCGTTTTCGTGTTTATGGATAAGTGCACATTCCCAACCCTGTTTATTTGCATACTTCATGTACATTGTAAGTAGCATCGAAGTGAAGTCCTCTGCGTCATCCCCACCAGCACCTGAGATAATAGACAAGATGGCAGGACCTCGGTCGTGTTTACCGACACCCTCTTTTTCTGATTTTAGTTCATTCAATTTTTTGATTGTCTCTTGGGCTCTCACTTTATCTGACCAAAAATCAACCGCCAACATTGATTGTTCGAGTTCTGCTATTTGTTTATCAATTTCATTTTCCATAATATTTATGAGCCGATGGACAGGATCGAACTGTCGACCCCAGCTTTACGAAAGCTGTGCTCTACCAACTGAGCTACATCGGCGACAAACACACATCTGGCTCTACGTAGAGCCATTCTACCCAAAATTATGAAAAAAACCAACCACTTGATACAATGTGCGTATGATGGAAAAATTTGGTAAATATATTGGAGATTTGGTCTACGGTGCAAATGATGGAATAATCACAACCTTTGCTGTTGTGGCTGGAGTAGCTGGCGCCGAACTTGCGCCAAACGTGGTCATTATCCTAGGAGTCTCCAACCTTTTGGCTGACGGTTTCTCTATGGCCACCAGTAATTATCTAGCTCGCAAATCCGAGAACGATTATCAAATAGCTCAAACAGGTGGACACGTTGATTTAGAAAACCCAATCAAAAATGCAACAGCAACTTTCATTGCTTTCGTAATTGCTGGGTCCGTCCCTTTAGTGCCATACATAATCGGCACAAATGATAAATTATTTAATCAAGCTATCATTGCTACTGGTGTAGCACTATTTATAGTAGGTTCTCTACGCACTCGTGTATCCCATGTAAAATGGTGGCGCGGAGGACTCGAGATGCTCTTTGTCGGAGCCCTCGCGGCTAGTGTCGCCTATGTTATAGGTGACTTTTTGGGAAAAATAACTGGCTAATGCTAATTACTACTGGAGCCGATGTCCGGGATTGAACCGGAGACCTCGTCATTACCAATGACGTGCTCTACCAACTGAGCTACATCGGCGTATAGTAGATACTACTATAAAAGTATCTACTTTTCAAATAAAACTATTCGAGGAGAGTAAGTGCCAACATCAATAAAATACCCAATATGATGGCTGAAAATTGCGCTAGCGATTGCTTGAAAACTTTAGTTTTTTGTAATTCTGGTATTAAATCAGATCCAGCTATGTATATAAAACCGCCGGCGGCAAATGGCAATACGTACATAATAAATATTTCACTATTCTGACCAATCAAAAACGCCACCAAAGTACCAAGCACCGCTGCTAAAGCAGAAATAAAGTTAAGCCATAAGGCACGTGCTCTTGAATATCCAGCATGTAAAAGTACAGCAAAATCTCCTATTTCTTGTGGCACTTCGTGTAAAATAACAGCAATGGTAGTAGCTATGCCGACAGGAACACTGACCATAAAACTCACTCCGATTACAACACCGTCGATAAAATTGTGCACACTGTCTGAGAAAAGAACCAGTTTGCCCACTGGATGCACATGCGCAGCATGTGCATCGTTTTCATGATGGTGCCAATGTAAAAATTTTTCAACTAAGAAAAAAACAAAAAAACCACCCAATACCAAAATGCCTATCAAAGTACCATTTTCTATAGATTCGAAAGATTCAGGCAGAAGATGAATAAAAACATCTCCCAGCAATGCACCAGCCGCCAAGCTAACAAAGATATAAATATATTTTTTGATAAATCCTTCTTTAGAAGATAAAGAGAAAAGACCAGCCAAAGAAACCAGGCTCACTGCAATAGTGCTCAACAATGCATATGCGTATGTCATAACTAAATAATACTCTAAATGCAAATATATTGCAATAGATATTGATCAGAATTTTTTTTAGTGAGTGTGACCGACATGACCCTGCCCCCTATAACCCTTGAGCATATAAACCGCCAGGAAAGTGGTTATGGGTACAGTTAAAATAAGCCCTATGCTACCGACAACAGTGCGGATAATCTCAGTTGCAAATATTTCTTGATTTAGCACACTCGCCCCAGCTGAATTAGAAGAGAATAATAAGAGCAATGGCAAAGAAGCCCCTGTATAAGCTAAAGCTAAGGTGTTGACCAGCGCACCGACATGCTCTTTACCGACATTTAATGCCTTTTTATATACCTCTCTTTTCGACAAATGAGAAGCGGATTGATAAAGCTCTCGCACCACTGCGGATTGCGTAATGGCTATATCGTCGAGCACACCTAATACACCAATCATAATACCTCCCAACAATAAGCCAGTTAAATTTAACGTGCCTCTAGTGTTGAGGTTTAGATAAAACACCTCTTCGCTAACCAAGCCAGTAAACCGAGCAGCTGTAACTCCAAAATAAGCGACAAAACCAGTCATCAAGACAGCACATACTGTACCCAAAAAAGCTACAGTAGAAATACGATTGAAACCATGTGTAAGATAAATTGCAAAAAACAAAATAAGGGTCGCTACGACGGTGCTCGTCAGCATTGGTGGATACCCCGCCAAAAGACTTGGAATAAGTACATATAAGATAACCACAAAGCTACCTAAAAGTCCGAGCAGGGAGCGCACTCCCTTCTTGCCCGAAAAAGAGACTACTACAGCGATAAATAAAGCAATGAAAAAAATAATAACCCCTGTTCGGTCTACATCACGGACCACATAGACTTCTCTGCCATCAATAGCATCAATGCTATGAAATAGAAAAAATTTATCCCCGGCTTTGAGTTTAATGTAATCATTTTCAATCTGCAAAATTTTTCCTGCTTCGGCGCCTTCTAGGATTTTTACTTCTAGAGATTGAACAATGTTTTGTATCCCAGTACCTTCAATATCTTCACTCTTCTCGTTTAGCACTTCTAACACTCGAGCCTTCACAATCTCTGTTTTATCTTGAACAAGTTCTTGT
>JBKBJD010000011.1:0-11462 GCA_046294035.1 Minisyncoccia bacterium | reverse complement strand
TATCGAAGTCGAGTCTGGATTTGTGGTCTTGGTTACTGTCACTTTAGCACATGCCTTTCGACTTGCACCTAGGTTTGGTAAGTAAAAAATCCAAGGACCAACATTTGTGCCCTGATGTAAATCAAGGGCCACACCAGCGCAATTAGGCACAGCTGTAGCAACAAGAGAATCGGTGCTTGATGGATCAACCCCGAAAAAACTTTTCGTACCTTGTAGGTCATAATACAACGCGCATTCAGCACCCGTATCTGCAGCAAAAAAAGCCTCGTTACTTTGCGGTCCAGTAGAGCTAAAAGAGACTTCTCGTAAAGACATCTCTGCAAGGCCAAGCGCAATAGCCATTATTATGCTTGTGAGCACAATAGCAAAAAGCATCACAAAACCTTCTTTATTTTTATTCTTTTGTTTTATGTAAAAATACAACATTTAATTATTGCCCTGGCCAATTAAATAAATTTTCACCAAAAGATATTTCATACTCTTCTCCCTTGATACTCCACTTTACCTTTGAATACACATACATTTCTTCTTGACCAGGTAAAACAGAGACAGTAATAATACGTTCATAGCTCGTCTTTTCATTAGCTGCATCATAATTATATTCGAGAGTATTAGGGTTATAATACAAAACCGGACATGATCCAGTGCAAGCAATCACTGGTGTTTGAGTTATTTCCTGTGGTGATACATAAGAGAATAAAAGAGTTGGGTCATAATAACAACCGTCAGATGAAAACGCAGGGTCACAGGCTTGCATCTTGGCGACAAAATCAGGCCAACCAGTACCGGTCGGCGTGTAAAGCATATAGGTGTCTCGCATGTTACGTATATATTCTATACCCTCTTGAGCAAGATAATTTGCCACCACTTTCCTTTTCACATAGTCTATTTCTGAAACACCGCCACCAAGCACCACCAGCATCGCAGTCACCGATACTGTAAAAATCAAAATCGCCACTAGTGACTCCACCAACGTAAAACCTCTTTGTTTATTTTTTTTCTTGATAAATAGCATATGAATTAAATATCAAGCAAACGTTGACTTACAGATGTTTGTACTGAAAATGGAGTACTACCATCTTTACCAATAATTCTACCCGCTATTCGAACAACCACAAAAGGTTGTTGTGTGTCATCTGGTGGGGACATTGCTCCGATTACCGAAAAACCAGAAGCAGTATCAATTTCTAGATTCGGGGCACTCAAAAGCTCTATCCAACTAACCCCACTATCTATAGACTTACTAATCACCAAGCCACTTGACCCAGTATCTATTTTATAAACCCATTGATCAAGAGGATTCGTCTCATCTCCTCTTGTATCTTCAAAGGCGATCAGGTAACCAAGTTGGCAACTCTTTGGTTGTTCTGGTGCTGATAATGGATCACCATTTACCTCACAGTGATAAACCGAACCAGTGCGTAAGTTGCGAGAAATTTCCTCTAATACAAAGCTCACGTTATCTAATACCGCTCGTTCGTTGTCTGATCTATTACTGACAGAGTTTGCGTTTATTAGAGTACTTACCCCCACCACCATAACCACCAAAAAAAGAGAAGTGGCTATCATCGTCTCAATTAATGTAAATCCTCTTATTGTATTTTTTGTATAAAAATTCATCTAATTTATTTGTATTCTACCTGATGCGTATACCAAAATAGAAGTTGTTAGCCCTCCATTCTGTCCAGAAGCAATCTGAATACGCGCATATGAAATAGGGGCAACAAGCGGCTCAAGTATCTCTGGAGAAGTGATTAAGGCGCCAGCGTTTGGCCGAGTGTATACAATATCAAGGCGTGACGTAATTTGCTGTGGCGTTGGGTCACCTTCAAAATATACCTCAAGTGATTGTATAGAATCTCCACGCGTGATAGATATTTTCTCTAAACACTCTCCAGTTCCGTACGGGGCACAATCATAGACTCCAGCATCAAAATCACGACCTTGATCTAAATCAACAAAATAATAGAATGTTTTATTATCAGTATCTGCTCCAGTATTTAAATCAAAAGAAAGGCCATAAGCTGGACGCCAGTCAGCCCCGCCTTGAGGATGTAAATCACCAAACAAAGCACGGCGTTGCGCTTGAGTAAACTTACTAGCGATATCATTGGTGAGATTCCGAATATCTACCTTTGCTTGAAAAGTCTTGTAATTAAAAATTGTAATTGAAGATACAATAGCAAAGATAGACATCACTACGGTGATCTCTAAAAAGGTCATGCCCCTACTCTTGTTCTGCCTCTTTGGATACATTTTCTAAAAAATCAAATCAGCTAGTGATAATTGAAAGACAAACGTCATAATTGTGCCTAATACCAAAAAAGGAGCAAAGGGTATCTCTGTCTGCGGACCTGCTTTTCGCAAGATTATAAGTATCAAACCATACAAAGCACCCGACCAGAAGGCAATCAGGGTGGCTGGCATCAAAAGCGGCATACCGAGCATAAAACCAAGACCAACAGCCAACTTTGCATCCCCAAGACCCATCCAACGACCAGAGGAAACTAGCCACAAAAGAGCAAATGGAAGAGATAGAGCAAAGCCAGCAGATAGTTCTGTTAATGTTGGCATACGAGCAAACACAAGCCCTGAATCAATAAAAAATAAACCGGCAAATGCAAGTACTCCAAAAAGCAAAGACAAACCATCTGGAATGATTTTATGCCGTATATCATATACGGTTATTATCACCAAGAGAGCGAAAAGAATACCGTAATATATATAATTTATTAAAAATAAAGACAGGTCTAAAGAAAGAATTGGTTCTAATCTGTAAAAAAGTAGTCCAAACAAAATACCCACGCTTAATTCTACTAGAGGATACTGCATCGATATATGACTCTGACAACTGCGACAGCGCCCCCTTAGGGCCAAGTATGAAAAAACTGGAATCAAATCATACCATTTTATAGTATTACTGCATGACAAGCACATGCTCCTACCACCGAGCGTCTTTTTGGTATTCAATCGATAAATGACGACATTCAAAAAACTTCCTACAATAAAACCAAAAATAATACTAAAGACTGCAAGCAAGGTATTCATAGATAGATTATATCATAGGTATAAAACAAAAAAGCCCCCGTAGGGGCTTTTTGCATACAAAACCGATTTATTGGCAAGTATAGTCAGTAGCAGTAGTGTTACTTGTACTACCAATATCACCAGCGTAGCCAGTTGAGTCTACACAGTAGTAAGTACTTGCAGCTACAAGGTCAGCTTCTACACGCCATTGAGTTGGAGTAACAGTAGCAGTAGCATCGTCAGAGTCATCGTCATAACAGTCTACGTTTGCTGTACCACCTGCTTGAGCACGAGCTAAAGTTAACAATGTACCAATTTCACCAGTACCTGAGGTTGCATTACAAATGTTGTTTAAGTAAGCACCACTTGTAGTAAGACCTAGCTCTGCTTGCGCACGCATGGATGAAACAGATGAAATGATTGAAGCATCTTTTGCTTTGTTACGTGCAGTACCAAGTGAAGCCAGCACGATTGAAGCCAAGATACCCAAGATAGCGATAACAACCAAAAGTTCAATCAGGGTGAAACCTTTTTTCAAACCTAGTTTTTTCATAAAAATTTTAAAATTTTTTATCCCTTACGGGAACATACTAATAATTAATAAATCGACTTTATTTTATATACCAATATTATATACCAGAGTAGCAAGAAAGTTATCCACAATAGATAAAACTCTAATTAATACCTCCAGCTATGTTATAAATTGGCATCAAAATAGAAACAAGCAAGAACCCTACCCCAACACCGAGCACCACTATCATTACCGGCTCAATCAAACTCACCAGAGTGTCGACAGCATCATCAACTTCTCGTTTATAAAACAAAGCAATTGTCTTTAATATCTGGCCCAATGATCCCGTCTCCTCGCCCACCTTTATCATCTGTACCATAATACCTGGTATTTGTTCTGGGTGTTTTTCAAAAGAAGAAGACAAAGAAAGACCTGATTTAACGCCATTACTCACATCGAGCAATATTTTTTTGTAAATTGGACTAGTCACCACGTCCGCAGTAATATCGATAGAACGAATTATCGGTATACCAGAAGTAAGCATTGTGTCTAAGTTGTCTGCAATACGCGACAGATAGAGTTTGCGATACAAATCACCAATAGCCGGCGTACGCAATCTAATTTCATCCAAGTATTCTTGTCCTGTTTTGGTCTTCGCTAGACGCCACACCCAGCCTGCTCCTAACGCCAAAAAAATAACAAGAATAAATCCATAATTAATAATGAAATCTGAAAGAGCGATAATAAACTTTGTATACACCGGTATACTCTGACCAGATTCTTCTAAAATGGTTGATAGTTTTGGTATCACCAAAGTAAACATAAGGGTCAACACCACTACAAAAGTAAAGATAACAAAAGCTGGGTAAATGAGAGCGTTACGGGTCTTTGATGTCAGGGCATACTGTCTGTCTAAATACTCAGAAAGATGTAAAAAGGTCTGATCTAGTTTACCTGTTTCCTCTCCCACCTTTACCATATTTATATAAAACTCAGAGAATGCTTCTGGGTGTTTTGATAAAGCGCCAGAAATAGATATACCAGCCTGAATATCGTCTCCGATCTGTACTAATTTACGTTGCAATAATGGATTTTCCGAACTCGCCGCAAGCAAGGTAAAGGTCTTCATTGCAGATACTTGGGCACTGAAAAGAGTCGCTATCTGACGAGAAAGAATAACCACCTCTCTCGGCGATATCTTTTGAAAATAAGTACCAGTCAAAAAAGACCCCTTTTGTTTCTTTTCTGCGATAGAGACAACGATAAATCCTCGGCGTTGGAGGCCGGAGATAGCCACATCCCTACTTGGTGCATCTATCTCTCCATCTTTCTTTATTCCTTTTTCATCAACTGCGTGATATGTAAAAAGCATAGGGTTAGAGCATTCTTTCCAAACCTTTTGGATTTAGAGAGTATTGATAAGCATTCTCGACCGATATCTCACCTTGACGTACGAGTTCAAGTAGTGAATGATTCAAATCGATCATACCATGCTCCATTCCCGTCTCGATAACGACATCGATCTCGTGAGTACGATTTTCGCGGATTAGATTAGCTACTGCGTTTGTATTCAAAAGAAGTTCATATGCTGGCACAAGTCCGCCAGTGATACGTGGCACAAGACGCTGAGAGAAAATACCTAGCAAAGAAGACGCAAGTTGGACACGAATCTGATCTTGTTGATTGCCTGGGAAAGAGTCGATTATACGATCGATAGTCTGTGATGCGTTATTTGTGTGTAGAGTGGAGAGCACAAGGTGACCAGTTTCAGCCGCAGTCACAGCTGTAGAGATGGTTTCAGGAGTACGCATTTCACCTATCATTATTACGTTTACATCTTCACGGAATATGGATTTGAGTGCAGTAGCAAAATCAGCTGTATCAATACCCACCTCACGCTGATTGATAATACTTTTATCTGGGGTATAAACATATTCGATTGGGTCTTCGACAGTCACGATATGCCGCGCCTGTTCTTTGTTGATCAAATTTATCATTGCTGAAAGAGTTGTCGACTTACCTTGACCTACCGGTCCAACCACCAAAAAGAATCCCTGCTTCTTGCGAGCTAGCTCTGCAATAATAGGCGGCAATTTTAATTCCTCAAGTGAGCGCACTTTTGGAATAAGACGAAAAGCTAAGTTGGCTAAACCTTTTTGAAAAAATGAATTCCCTCTAAGACGCGCCTCGCCACCCTTAAACTCATAAGAAAAGTCCATCTCTTGTTTTTGTTTAAAAATCGCAAGCTTTTCTGGGCCCAATACCTCATTCAAAAACCCAAACATATCATCCTGAGTAAGTGGTGCTTGTTTTACCAAAAATATCAACTCCCCTGCTACACGAATAGCTGGTATACGACCTGCACCCAAATGCAAATCAGATCCACCTTCGCGAATCAGGGTTAAGATTAAATCTTCAAGACGTGCTTTATAATCCATGGCTATACATTTTGAGTCAATACTGGACTCGGTGGTGTTATTTTTTTAGATAAAACCTTAATTACTTGTTCTATTACCTCAGCTGGAGTAGAGTTTGCTTTGACAATATACCCTTCGACACCGAGCGCCATACCTCTATCGAGATCGGATTGCTGGCTCTTGTTGGAGAGAATAATTTTTATCGCATTTGGACAAAGCTTGTTATCTCGAATTTTCTCAAGTGTTTCAAATCCATCCATGCCTGGCATGATGACATCCATCAAGATGACATCTGGCGCAAGCCCCCCTTCTAGTTTCTCGATCGCTTGTAATCCATCCATTACTGTATATACCTCAAAATTATTTTGGCTAAATTTAAACGCATACATGTCGAGCAAAAAACTATCATCGTCGACTATTAGAATTTTCTTTTTTTCTCCTTCCATACTTTTTATTATAGTACAAAATAATAATGGAACCTAGCCCCTTATTCCCCTTCGTTGCTAAAGCGATATGTCTCAGTCATTGGGATAATACCGTCCAAAGCCTTCAGGATAGCATCTTCTTTCATCAACAACATGCCATTCTTACGCGCCACCGCATAAATCTCAGAATATACTGGGTTTTTTAAAATAACTGATTCAATTTCTTGGTCAATTTTGAGCATCTCAAAAATTGCAATACGACCACGCGTACCAGATGGGCACTCAGACGATGGTACGGTATCATACATCTGTTCTTTGATTTGTATTTTATTGCGGTATTCGTTTGGCAAATCTTTCAACTGATCCTCGATTTGTTGTTTGATACTTGGATCCATTGGTACTTGCTTACGAGAAGATGGGCAAGTCATGCGAGCAAGTCGCTGGGCGACAGACAAAATTAGTGTGGGTGCAATAAGGTAAGGATCCACCCCCATATCCACAAGACGTGGGATAGCACCAATTGCATTATTAGTGTGTAGGGTGGATAGAACAAGGTGACCAGTTAACGCAGCTTGAATAGCCAACTGAGCAGTCTCTTTATCGCGAATCTCACCGACCATAATCACATTTGGATCTTGTCGCAAAATAGAACGCAACCCAGAGGCAAATGTGTAACCTATCTCTGGCATCACCTGCGACTGGTTTACATCTGGCATATGATACTCAATCGGATCTTCTAAGGTCACAACATTATTCTTCTCTTTATCAAGTTCATTCATAATTGAATACAGAGTCGTTGTTTTTGCAAAAACACTGGGCCCCCGAAACAAGATTATTACGTTAGGGGTTTTTTTGGGTTGTTTAAATATATTTAAATTTTTGTGTTGAATTCCAATTTCATCAAGTCTTCTAACGCCACGTTCGGAATCCAAAATACGGATAGCCACCTTCTCGCCATAATAACCAGGCAAGGTAGACACACGGAAATCAATCTTTTTTCCGTCTACATTTGTACTAAAAGATCCGTCTTGGGGTTTACGTTTTTCATCCAAGCGCAATTTGGCAAGTATCTTGACGCGTGCTACTACACCCGCATGTACATTAGCAGGTAATGTAAGCGTAGTATGCAAACTACCATCCACTCGATACCGCACCTTCACCCTATCGCCAACATGTTCAATGTGAATATCCGAGGCTGCGCCTTCGATAGCGTTACGCAAAATAACAGCTACTATTTTTATAACTGGCGCATCTTCGACAAGCTTCTCTTCTGGCTTGCCTGCGTTTTGTATCTCTTGGTTTAGGTTATACTCGCTCGCCCCCTGATCGTCAGAGGTATCTGGGCCATTGATCGCATCAACAGCTTGCCCAACCTGAGCTGTCACTCCTTTGTAGCTACCCATTATTCTTTCATAATCACTCTTAGTGATAAGAAAAATCTTAAATGGCATACCCAGTTTAGCTGAGATAAACTGCAGCGCATCAATACCAGCAATATTTTCAGGATCAGTCACCCCCACTTCAAGAACACCTCCCTCTAAAGCAAATGGGGCAAATCCATAATGTCGAGCTGAGTCTTCAGGAATGTATTTTAATATATCAAATGATATGTCTTTAGCCCCGACTTTTTTCACCGGCATATTGAAATACTCTCCTTTAGTGAGAAGTATTTGATCTTCGGTAAGACCTATACCATAGAGCACTGCTTCTACATCGCCATTGTATTTTGTCTCGGCAAGCGTCTTGATATCTTTTATTTGGTCTTTTTCGATAAGACCTCTTTGTGCTAAATCATCTAAAAAACTCATAATTTAATTAATTTGTCTTCTTAGGAAGAGCTGGGGTGGCCGGAGCTTTTTCCGTACTTGGTACTTGAGGTGCGACTGAAGCATCAGATGATTCTGCGCCTTGCAATAGATCTACAGCAGCCTGACTTGCGGTCAGTGAATTTTCAGTACCGATCGGAGCAAAAGGGTTTGGTCGACCCTCACTACCATCTGGAACAAGGATGATACTACTGTCTTTCAAAGAATTAAAAGAAGGGTTGTCAAAAACTGATGCATCTAAGTTAATACTCTTGACGCTAAAAAGTAAGTTTAGAAAATCTTGACCCAATTTAGCGGTGTCATCGGTTACCGTAGACGCTACTTCTCCTGCTTGGTTAGTGGTCGACACCAAAGGAGCTTGTTCTGGTTTTTGCATGAATAAAACATAGCCCAGGATGAGCAATCCAGCGATAACTACGAATATTAATATGTTTTTTATTTTATTCCACATTTTAATTTTTCAACCAATAGGTTCTAATTTTGAACTTGTATTTATATGGTTTTTGACTACCTGCTTTGACCGCATCACTTGAACCAGAAGAAAACTGTACGGATACCAAATCCACAACTCGCAGATTTTGCTCAAGATCTTTTACAAAACTCACAAAGTCATTATACGAACCTTCAGTAGAAAATTCTAAATCCCAAGAACCGTATTCTTGATTGATATTCTTGGTTGTACCACCTTGCTTTACTCCCTGCTTTTCCATGTCCTCCTTAGACACAACTTCATAACTGACATCTTTGAGTACCATTCCATATGGTGAAGCGAGTTTTTCTATTTCAAGAATCAGACGAATATTATCGACACTGTCTGGTACAAGTTTTTTTATTTTATCTAAATTTTCCGCGCTGATTGAATTAAATTTTTGAGTTAATTTATCTCTCTCCTCTTCCAAAGAACGAGAATTCACTAAAGCCTCATCGTAACTTTCCACCTGGGCTTTTAGAGAATTTACTTCGTCGTATGTCGGCACAACAAAACCAAATATCCCTAACGCAGAGATGGCCACAGCTATGATTGGAAAAATAATTCTAAACATTAGTTTGCATTTATATTCTCTCCAGGAGTTGGTAATCCGACATCATTACCTGCTGGCTCGTAAATTGCATTTATATCTTCTTCTGTATATGCCCCCTTGGTCAAATTTTCTTTGTATGAAACGAGGCTCTTATTTACTCCAAAACTAAGATCGAAAAGCACATTCCCACGTGCATCAAGTGCTAGATTTGAGAATACTGGATCTAGGAGGTTTGTGTTATTACTCAAAATATCTGATTGAAGAGCAATGCTGCGGTAGCCGTTTGCTTCACCCGTTAGTTTTACAAAAACCACTCCGTTCTCACGCAATTCATACGCAAAACTAGTATAACGTATGGTCTTCATTGTAGTATTCTGAAGTATTTCGAATATTGGTGACACGGCGACATGGCTATCTAACACCAAATTTGCTGCGCGGATACGACGATCAAGCGTCTTTAGTTCTGCCAAACGTCCAGGCTCAAAACGATTCTTTGCTAGATCTAGGGCTTTTTGTTTACTGGTTATACTCTGCGTCAGTGAGGTTTTGTAAAAATACAAACCGCCATATGCAACCAAAACTGAAAGCAATATAAGTATAGAAAAAACCATCAAAAGACCTATCGGTCTACTTGTCTCGGTGCGCTCTGGCACAACAGGTTTTTTGGGTATGAAAGATGTTTGAAAATTTTGCTCCATACTCTCTTGAATATTATAAACTATTTACTGCAATTTGCGCAGTGCCAAACCTATCGCGACAGCAAATTCTGGACCAGTGGTCTCTAGTACTTTTTTTAGAAACTCTGGTGCGCGAACCTTACCGAATGGGTGACCTATCTCAATAGGTGCACGGAAGCTACTACCGCCGACTTCTTCCAATCCTTTCATGAGTGCACCACCACCAGTCATAATAATCTTACTGACAGTGCGTCCGTATTTCTTCTCGTATCCTAATAATACATTATTAGTTTCTGAAAAGATATAGTCTATATGTGATTTGATGATCTGACTCATGTCTTTTTCAATTGGATTTTCAAAAAGTCCGAATTGTTTTTTTAATTCTTCGGCTCTTTCAAAAGGAATACCCAAAGACTGAGCGATGGAGTTTGAAATATCAGCTCCACCCCGACTGATCGAGTGGTAACTCTTGACCATGCCAAACTCCACAAGACACAACTTCGTACGTGATGCCCCAAAATCAATCAAAAGCACTGGTGATAACTCGTGTTCAAAATTTGCGCGCACGGAAGAGAATATCTCAACTTCAAAAAAGGCAGCATTAATATTGGCATCCGCTACTATAGTGCGCATTTTACTAATTGCCTCATTTTGAATTGCAATCGCAAGCACCTCGTTCTTGTCATTCTGAGCAATATAATCTGGATTGTTTGCTTCCTCAAAGGAAAGTTCTTTGTGTGGTAAAACAAAATAATCGAGACTCACTTCATCCATCGGCACGGGTATGTATTTGCGGGCTTCTGTCTCAATCACGGCCTTCATCTCTGATGCTTGTATTTTACCTGGCAAGCTAATAGTAAAAACTAGACTAGACTGCACTGGCACCGAAAGCGCACCACTTGAAGTGGCGACACTTGCTTGTTTCAATACCTCCTTCAGAGCTTCAGTGATTTTTTCTACAGGTAAATTTGTTACTCGGCCTATCTCTACTCCGGCATATGGACCAAGCGAAATAGCGCCATATGTCTCTAGCGCTGCCTTGCCTTCTTTCTTTTTTATCTCAACAACTTTTATCGCTGAAGTGCCAATGTCTATACCGATAACACTCTCCTGTCCACCCCCGAGCACCCCAGCGCCAGTGCCAAAAATTTTTCCGAAAATATTTACCATAAAATGTTCACTGTGTTTTATAATTATACCAAATGAATATTATTAATACTATACTTGACTTACTATACGGAAGTAGATGTGTAAATTGTAATCTAGCCGGAGTACATCTGTGCTTTGCATGTCGCCTATCTATCCGCCCGGCTGAACGTGAAAATCTTGGATGGATATACTCTCGATATGATTACCGTGACCCTATCATCAAAAAAATAATATGGCTTATAAAATATCGCCACAGGAAAGTTCTTGTACCACTTTGTGCTGAGATGCTATATGAGCTATTACTAGAAGAATTAACCGAAAAAAGAGTATTTGCCAACTGGCATGAAGCCATAGTAATACCTATACCTTTATCAAAAGAAAGATTAAGAGAAAGGGGGTTCAACCAAA
>JBKBJD010000010.1:0-11554 GCA_046294035.1 Minisyncoccia bacterium | reverse complement strand
ATTTAAAGTATCGCCCCATTCAAGTCGTGCAGAGTCTTTTCCGTGGAGGAACATGTTCATGCGAGCGAGTTGGTAGGTTGATCCTGTTGATTCCTGACCGTAAAGAGCGTAATTTTTTGAACCCTGCTTCTCAACCTCTTCACCGGCAAGAAGGAGAAGTCCTCCAGATCCACAACATGGGTCACAAATACGAGCACCTGCTTTTGGTTCCGCAAGTTTTGCAACAAGTTGTGCAACATTACGCACTGTAAAAAATTCCCCAGCTTTTTTGCCGGCATCAGCTCCAAAGCGTTCAATCATGTACATGTAAGAGTTTCCGATGATATCGTCTTTAACATCAGAGAGATCCATCTTTGCAAAGTCTTGTACAAGATGACGAAGCATTTTGTTTCGTTCTGTAAGTTTACCAAGAGTTGATTCAGAGTTGAAATCTACAGAAAATACACCATCAAGTTTTTCTTTGTTGGCATCTTCAATACGGTGAAGTGCTTTGTTAATTTCTTCACCAAGGTTGTCTTGTTCGAGGATAGAGTAGATATAATCAAAAGAAGACTTTGGAGGTAAGTAGAAGCGATCGAGCTTCATTTTTTCTTCAACACGCTTTTCATCACTGCCGAAGCGTTCCTTGTACTCATTTCGCTTCTTTTTTGAAAGGTCAGAAAGGTATTTAAAGAAGAGCATTGCAAGTACATAGTCTTTGTAGACACCTGCGTCCACTTGTATACGAGAAGAATCTGCCGCTTGCCAGAGAATTTTGTTTAAGTCTTCTTGTGTGTATTTTTGAGTAGTCATATTTTATTTTTTAATTATATTAATAAATGTTGAGTTAATAATGTTTTGTTTTAATTGTTTTTTTCTTTCCAAAATTTTGTCTTGGGCTTTAATATTTTCGTGCAATGCAATAATAGACTTTTGAATGTGTATCGGAGGTATGGGTATTTTAAAATCAATTAAATTCTTTATTAAAATACTTTGTATATAAGAACCACCCGTGACTATTTGAAGCAATTCCTTCTGTCCGGTTTCTGAGTTAAGATATAGCGATACATATTTAGGGAGGACTGTGACATCTTGAATTCGTATTACATGAACAGAAGACGACGGCATCACTTTTGATTCATCAGACACAAAAACCGCAGATCGAAATGATCCCGGCCCTGACCCCCTAGAAACAAGTAAAATGTCATTATGCTGTAAGAAATAGGGATTTCTTAAAGATTTGTCCGTAATTGTTGTAAAATCAGTAACACCCACAATATCTTGGTTAGTCTGGATATTTTTAGCTTGAAGCACAAAAATATCCCCATTTGGATCGTTTTCTATAGATCCACGGAATGTGTACCCCGAAACTATGTCTGATAATTCACTCAATTTCTTCTGCATGTAAACATTATACTGTACATATGATTAAAATACAAATATAATGCTGTGGATAAGTAAAGATTTTGAGTTTTTTGTATATAACTTTATATTTTTAAGGTTTAGTTATATATAAATTTAGGTTTTTCCTGCAAGATGGTACCGTTTTTGAAATCTTCAGCGACGGAGGTGGGTTTCAGATTGACGGCTTGGTCCGGCTTGATCCATTCGAGTCCGGATATCTCAAAGGCGTGGGAGCGGTCGTATTTCTCATAATCCCGATAGTCTGCCCCGTTTAAAATCTCAAAAAGAAATTCTGCGGTATAGCCGCCCTCTGGGGTGCCGAAACTGTTCACATAACACAGCCGGCCTATCACAGGCTCGATGCCGAGTTCTTCTATCAATTCCCTTTTCATACACGTCAGCACATCCTCGCCCCATTCCATCTTGCCGCCTGGCAATGCACAATAATCATGTGTGCCATGAGTCGCGACCAAAAGCTCGCCCTGGTCCAGGATTATCGCCCGGCAACGAACTGTGAATTTATATTCTTGTTCCATTGGTGAATGATAAAACTAATAATTATTTATTCAAAAAAGTGATGGTGAGCTGGAGGACGGTAGCAAAAGAGACCCACAAAAGGTATGGGATATTCATATATGCTACCCACTTCATATGTGGATATATGACGACGAGTGCCCAGAAGAGAGTGATGAGCACGAGCAGTATGTCGATGGAGGCCAGGAGGTTGTTCTTCAAGCCAAATTGGAAATACGTGAAAGAAAAATTGAAAACTAGATTCAGTAGAAAAGGCAGAGCGACAATGAAAGGCAGTTCCCCTTTGTAGAACTTCCAAAAGACGGAGCCGAAGGTGTACGCGATGATGGCATAGAGCACAGTCCACACCGGGCCAAAGAGCCACGAAGGCGGCGCCCAAGAAGGCTTGAGTAGCGTGGAATACCAGTTGTAAGAATTTCCCATGTTAATCTGTATTCAAATTATCTTTTTGCTCTTTGAGGAAATCTGAGCCAAGCTCTTCTATCTTTTTTGCAAGATCTGCTGGAGTGATTTTGGGTTCATTTGATTGTGCAGCCTCTGCCTGCCTTTTGCGTTCTTCTGCTTCACGCAAAATCCTATCTGCTTCTTCTGGTGTATGTCCTTTTTTGCCTTCCATAATTTTATTATTTAACCGGATAATAGTTATGCTCATTATAACATAAAAATAGCCGGTGCTTTGCAAGCACCGGCCAAGTCTTCATTTGGGTTTTGATTTATCCCACGGGTATGTGGGATCCTGTTTCTTCGGAGTTTTCTTCTGCGGTCTCAACCGCAGGTGTGGGTGGTGGAGTTTGAGGAGTACTCTCCTCGTTTGTCGGAAACGGCATGATATGTGTCGTTTAAGGTTAACAAAAAATGTACAATTACAGCTGATAATTTAAACACATTTGTGACCAAAAAGCAATGCTTATTGCCTTGGTTTATACCAATTCGAGGGTCTCATCGATGCGGATCTGTGAGACAAAGTCTGGCACATGGGAGACGAGTATCATCGCACCCTTGTATTCAGAGAGGGCTTTGGCGATGACTGGTAAATGGCGAAAGTTTATATGGTTTGTCGGCTCATCTAGGATGAGGAGACCTGGCGCTTCGAGGACCAAGCTCGCAAAAGCGACGAGGCCTTTCTGACCTTCGGAGAGACTACCTATCTTTGTATGCACAATGTCTCCGGTCAATAAAAAGCTCGCTGCCGTGGAGCGTACTTTTTCTTCATTGATCCGACCAGTCACCCGATGCATAATCTGGGAGAGGAATTGTAAAATAGTCTGATCAAAATCAAGCGTCGAGAAATCTTGCCGGTAGTAGCCGATGCGCATGTCTTTGGCGAGTTCGACACCTTCCGCTTTGCCGGTGGCGATGGCTTCGAGTAGGGTACTCTTGCCCGCGCCGTTTGGCCCAGAGAGCAGGAGGTGTGTACTACGGCGCACTTTGACATTTACCTCTTTTTTCACGAGTTTATTCTTTTTGAAAAAAGATACCGAAGGTATGTGGAGCACCACGCCACCCAAGTCTTCTTGGGCAGGAATGGTGAAATTTTTTATGGTTCGGTCTTCTTTGCGCACATCCACCTTTTCTTCTTCGAGCTCTTCGGCCAGTTCACGCATGCGTCGCGCCACGAGACGCAGGTTGCCACCTTTCATAGCAAATTTATTGGCTTGGTCTTTCTTGGCTTGGATCTCTTTAGAGAGGAGTGCATTTTTTCTATTTTCTCTATTCATCCGGTCTTCGATCTGCGAGCGCACATTGTCATAGTTGCCGACGTACTGCTCGATCTTTCTGGTGTAGACATCGAGGTACAGCACCGCATCAGTAAAAGAATTCAAGAAATGCGCATCGTGCGAGATGACGAGCACGGTCTTTTTGTAATTAATCAAAAATTCAGTCAGGTGCGCGATGCCAGCAGTGTCGAGGTTGTTTGTCGGCTCATCAAGCAAGAGAATATCTGGCTCTTGGATCAAAGCAGAAGCGAGGAGTAAACGTGCTTGCTGACCACCAGAAAAAGAACGCACTATCCTGTCGTGTACTTTCTCGTGACCTTTCATATTTACCACTTCGAGCACTTCGTCGATGCGCGGGTCTATGTCATAGATCTTTTTACTTGTTTTATTCTGCATCGCTTTTTCGAAAAATTCTCGGACCGAGAGGTCGAGCTCGTCGCGTGGGATGACCTGTCGAGACAAGGCGATGCTAGTGTTTTGAGCGAGGATGATGCGACCAGCTTCAGGCTCGAGGCTGCCAGTGATGAGGCCCAAGAGGGTGCTCTTGCCGGCGCCGTTTTGACCCATCAAGGTGACCTTCATCCCCCTGCGCACCGAGAAATCCACCTCATCTAAAATGGGCTTGTTGTGGCCGTGTTCAAAGGATACTTTTTCAAAACGTATAATGACTTCCCCGTGTGACATAAAACCCATACTACTTGAAAATCACCAAAAAAGCGAACTGATTAGAAGTACTTTGACAAAATACCCTAAATCCCCTAGTCTGAGGGTAGACACACTAGATCATTCACAACAAAAACACAATTCCCATGAAAAAGAAGAAGTCATTTGTCATAGACACTAATGTTTTGCTACATGACTCCACCTCGTTACACAAGTTCAGTGAACATGACGTTATCATACCGTTCCCGGTAATTGAAGAATTGGATAAGTTCAAAAACGGAAATGAGAGCATAAATTATCATGCTCGAAATGCGATAAACATCTTGAGTGAAGTATGCGAACAAGGTAGATCGGTATTCAATGGTGGAACGAAGCTCGGCAACAAGCTGGGAAAAATCAGAATCATTTTACCGCAAAAAATGCACGAATCTTTGAATGGGATTTTTACACACGTGGACATTGATGCACAAATTATCAATATTGCGTATTGCTTAATGCAAGAACAGAAAAGTGAAGTCATCATTGTATCAAAAGATGCTCACCTACGTATCCGTGCTAATGCAGTTGGCGTGCCATCTCAAGATTTCCTGAACGACAAAATCAAAGACGAAAGTATTTTAAACAAGCCAGTCAGAACAGTAGAAGTGGACACAGATCTAATTAAAAAACTGCATGGATCAAATGATCCAGTAGAGTTCACGATACCTGAGTCTGGCATGAATGAATTTTTTGTTCTAAAAGGCGGAAACACTTCTGCCTTGGCTATGTCTGCAAACGGGTTGCTATATAAGGTACCAAACAAAAGAGAACTTTTGGCTATGGGTATTTCCCCTAAAAATGCCGAGCAGTCTTTTGCAGCCTTTGCGCTAATGAACCCAGACATCAGCATTGTTACAATAAAAGGTTCGGCTGGTACAGGTAAAACGATACTTAGTTTGGCTTACGGGCTTGAACAGATCAAGAAAGGATTGTACGACAATCTTCTATTTACCAGGCAAATAGTTTCGGTCGGAGAAAGAGAGCTTGGATACCTTCCTGGAGATCAAAAAGAAAAAATGGCTCCCTTTATGGCTGGAATGCACGACAATTTGGCAGTAATAAAAGAACAAGGAGAAAACAACTCATCGTTCATATCCGATCTGATTTCACAAGAGCGCTTAGTAGCAGAACCAATTGCCTTCATTCGCGGAAGAAGTTTCCATAGAAGCTTCTTGGTGGTCGATGAGGTTCAAAACATGACACCACATGAAGTCAAAACAGTAGTGACCCGCGCAGCACTTGGCACAAAAATCATTTTGATCGGTGACATTGATCAAATAGACACAAAATATTTGAACAAGCTCAGCAACGGACTAAGCTATTTCATAGACAGATTCAATGGAGAGTCTTGTTATACCCACATCAACCTCGTCAAAGGAGAACGTTCACCCTTGGCCACACTTGCAGGAGAATTGTTGTAGTAAGTATTATTTTGAAATACCGGCCACCGATAAAAAGGTGGCCGCTTTTATTTTTACATCCTACCGATCTCTTTGAGATCTTTGTCTGGTAGATACAGAATGACAAGACCCAGCACAAAACCTACTACCGATGTCCAAAAGTGGCTTCCTCCAAAGAGCCAGAGGTCTATCTTGTCCAACATATGCCACACACCTCGCCACACAAGGATGACACCTAAAACTGTGGTGATGTTATAAAAAATGTGATTTTTATTTATTTTCATGGATATTCAAAAAATTTTTTAATAAAGCCAAGCATTCAGGCAAGGCAGTGAAACCAGCGCTACCATTTAGATGCTTTCCACCAGGTATCACGACAAGCTCTCCCCCGGTCTCACGAGCAATCTTCTCTGCATCAGAGAGCGGTACGAGCGGGTCATCGTCTCCATGTATCACGGCGATATGTGGCACGGTATTTTTTATCTTTCCAAAGTCAAAATCTTTATCCAAAAAAGACCGAATCTTTTCATTTTTATTGACAGAACATGGAGCAGACACACTGATCAAACCCTTTAGGTTTGGATAGTCAAACATCTCAGCAAAACGCAAAATAGTCGTCCCTCCCAAACTGTGACCTACGAGATATATGTCATCATTTGGGTTACGCTCCACCACACGCCTCACCTCTTCTAGCCATTCGGAGAGCACAGGAGCTTCTGGCGTGGGCATAGAAAGCGAACACGCATATATATCGAGTTTGCTTAATTCACCCATGAGATAACTACGCCAACCACCGTTTGGCACACCCTCAAACCCATGAATTAAAAATACTTTTGTATTCATTTTTTTATTGTAGCACAATCTTAATACACCCCTTTACCTGAGCTCTGCTGCTACCGCTTTATATATATACTTATCGATCAGCTTGGCATAACCAGCTTTGTTTGGATGAATGCGATCTTCGAGCATCAGGTCACTATTTAAAAAAACTTCTGTCTCAACAAAGGGCACCAGGTGCACACCTTCTTGCTTGGACAATTCTTCGTACATGGCATTAAAACGAGTCGCATACGCGAGACCAGCATTGAGTGGTGAACGCACCTGCATCAAGAAAATCTTGTCCTCGGGTACGGTTTTTTTGAAACCCTGCAATATCGCTCGGATATTTTTTTCGGTATTCTCGATAGGCAAGTTGCGCAACGCATCATTGCCACCGATAGTGATCAAGATCATATCTGGTTCATTGCTTTTAATAAAATCTACCCTCTCCAGGAGGCCAGCCGTCGTCTCACCACTCACTCCAGCATTTATCACTTCGACAGAAAAGCCATTCTCATTTAATTTTTTCTCAAGTTGCATCGGATAACTCTCCGCCAGCGGCAGACCGTAGCCCGCAGTCAGACTATCACCGACGGCGATGATCTTTATATCTCCTTTCTCGCTTTGTGTTGGAGAAGTGTTCGCAGTGTTTGCTGTTTTTTGGCTTCTGTACATAGCAAAGCCTGCCCAAGATAAGCCCACGAGCACCACGCCGATAAAAATCAAACTAGTTGTTTTCTTCATAATTCAAATATTCGCGCAAGCTACGCCCGCCAGAGCGCCACATGAGCAGACTGACTGATAAAAGAAGCACCAGTGTAAAACTAAAGACATACAAGGAAACTGGCTCCACGTACACAAGACTATCGATATCAAGATATTTCAAAATAAGTAGATTGGTAACCAGAATCGAAACCACATAGGCCAAGACGGCGGCAAAGAGCGTGGTGGCGATCGACTCTAGGATATAATAATTCCTGATAAAATTTCTGGTGCGTCCGAGCGCCATGAGTCGAGCACCATCGCGTTTACGCTCTTTGGCTACTGTCGCAAGCAAGGTAATGATGAGAAAGGCCGAGAGCAGAAGCGGTGGCAAAGTGATCATGAGGATAATAACCACCAAAAAGCTTATGATTTTCTCTGCTAAAGCAGTGATCGAACTGGTGTTGATAATAGATGCATTTGGGATGTATTCTGTCAGATAGACAGAGAGAGCGGCTTGCTGTGGCTCGTCTAAATTGCCATACCCGAAATACGTCGCCGGGAAAGCTGCCAGATCGCTCGGAGAGAGAATAAAGTAGAAAAAAGGCAAACCACTACGAGTATCAGACTCGCGGATACTAGTCACCCGGGTAGCCACCTCAAACCCTTGGATCAAAAACACCACTTGTGAATTCATCTTGATGCCTGCTCGTTCGGCAAAATCTTTTTCTACAGATACGCTTCCACGCTCAGTCATATCGAATACACCAGATGATACCTTTTCGCTTGGCAGTAAATAATTGCGATAAGTGAGATTGAATTCTCGACCAAGTTCACGATCTATCTCGGTATCATCTTTGGTGAGTTCCTCCTGAATACGCACACCGTCTATGTCGACGATACGAGCTCTGACATTTGGAAAAAGATTTAGCTCTGGGAAAGACGCAGCAAGGGCATCCTTTTGTGAGTTTTGGATATCGATGACATAACTATCCGGTAAAGTGCTTTGTAAATCACCGAGTAAAAATTTCTCTATAGAGGTACGGACAATCGACAGACTAAATATAGATACAAGTGCGACAAATAGCGAAGCAAAAGAAACAAGTCCAAAAAACCCATCGAATTTTTTCTGAGTGATGACCAGTCGAGCACTGAAAGAAAATCGCGCACGCTTTGCATACAGCAGATTGACAAGAGCTCGATAACCGAACATCACCACCAAATACAAAAGCACGATGATCGCGACCACGCTCACCCCTGCCCAAAAATCACCCAAGAAATACACAGCAAAAATACCCACCGGTATAATGCCGACCAAATCAAATAATATATTTTTACGATTACCCTTTTTGTGCACATCGCCTGCCTCTTTGGTCAACAACTCCCTAGGCGAGACTCCTTTTTGCCTTTGTATAATGGGCCAGGCTGCCGCCAGGCCGGTGAAGATGATAGCAAAGAGCAAAGTTACGAGATCTATCGTCTTTGGATCGTGCACAAGGGCGATATCAAAATTTTGTGCGATATACCCTTCTATGAGACCGGTGCTCAGATATCCGAGCACAATCCCGAGGAATGCACCCAGGGTGATGACCAAGAGGTTTACGAGTAGCAGGATACGATAGATATTGATACGCTCCATACCCAGCGCAAGCAAGATAGCAAAATCCCGACGCAGTCTGCGACTCAAATAATTGACCGATGCGTAAATATTGACCAGAGAAAGAACCGAGATGATAAGTATCGCAACTACAAGAAATTTTTCAACAAGTGAAATACCAAAGGCAAAACCTCCCCCACCCGCATCAAAATGCGCATGCATATTGAGTGTACGTGCTTTTAGCTCGACAGCCTCCATCTCACTCTGGCTCAGCTTTTCAAATAAAGCGACTTTTATCTCGTGCTCTTTGCGAAAGAGAGCAAGGTCTACTCCAGCATAGGAGATAGCCTCTCTAGCAAAGATAGCTGTACCAAAGAAATTAAAACCAGCAAACAAACTCGAAGGGTCTTCGAGGATAATGTCTTTGACCGTAAAAGGAATTTTGTTGAAATACACCGTGCCCAAAGCTTGTACTCCGAGGGTGTTGGCTATATTTTGATCAAGGTATACTTCATTTTTTTGCAAGGGTTGATATGGAGCATTTTGTAAAACGTATTCACCATACAAAGGAAAAAATTCATCGACAAATTTTATATTGGCGGTCGTGGCTCCCTTACCATCAACCTCTCCATTTGTGAGAAGGGCATTGAGTTCGATTGAGGCGGATTGTGCTTTGATATTGGATGGATCGATGAAATTTTCAATCGAAAAATCCTGGTTAAATTCAAATACCACATCACCACCTAGGAATTCTTTATTCTTGGCTTCCAAAAAGTCCCTTGCGCTTCCAACCAAAAAATACGACACCGAGATGACCAGCGCCGTGAGCACCACAGACAAAAAAGGCAAGAGCAGCTTGCGCCATTCTTTCAAGAAAATTTTCTTAGAGAATTTTATCAGCATTTTGTAATTTTAATTTTTTGTCTTCCAAGACATACACCTTGTCCATCAGGTGGGCTATATGCATATCGTGTGTAATCAAGACTAGAGTCTTTTTTTCTTTGGTCACTAGGTTCACCAATAGATCAAGCACGCTCTTACCAGTGGTCGCGTCGAGCGAGCCAGTAGGCTCGTCTGCCAAAATAATGCCAGGATTGTTTGCCAAAGCACGGGCGATGGCAACGCGTTGCTTTTCACCCCCAGAGAGATTCGTGACAGGGCTTTCTGATTTATTAGCAAGTTTGACAGCATCGATGAGTTCGGAAACCTTGTTTGGGTTTTTTGTTTTTGCAATATCGAGCGGAGCACTGATGTTTTCGGTCACCGAAAAAGGCAAGATGAGCTCGAAAGACTGAAATATAAAGCCGATGTCTTTGTTGCGATAGAGGGCTAGCTCTTGCTCAGATAATGTAGAAATATTTTTCCCATTTACTAATATCTCTCCTTGATCCGGCTTGTCGAGTCCTGAGAGCATAAAAAGGATAGTCGATTTACCAGAACCCGATGGTCCGATGATGGCCACTTTCTCCCCTTCAAATACTTCTAAATCCAGGCCTTTCAAGATTTCGGTCTTTACTCCATTTTCTTCAAAGGATTTACTTAGATTTTTTATTTCAACGATTTTTTTAGATTGCATGTAGGAGGATTATAACACATCACCGTAGAAATACTTCGAGTGACCCCTCCCCACCATCAGCGATCTTTGAAGGATTGAAACGTATGCCCCTAGATCTTAAATACTGCTTCACAAAGTCTGGAAGCACTGGCCCGTGTGCGCTATTGCGACCACGACCGACGATGATCCTTACGTGACGATATGCACCATCCCGCAAAAGTTCATCGAGGGCATCGCCACATTCGAGCGTAGTGTATCCATGAAAATCAATCACCGCCTCCGGCACCTGTTCGTATTTATTGCCCATGCCTTTGTAGTACGACATAATAAAATATTTATAACAAAATAAGGTGAAAAATTAAAGCCCAACAAAAAACACTATCATTGACGGATACCTATTTCATGTGGTAATATCAGACCCATATCCCAAAGCTGTTCTTCTAAAAATATCAAAAAATTTTATCGTCTCCTTCGCGATAAACACGGCCTGCCGTAATAATGGAAGGAATAAACAATTTTCTAAATTTAAATTTTTTTTGCCATGTTCGCGAAAAAACACAACCGCCCCGAGCTCGGAAACATCGAAAACCTCGTATTCAACAATGCGAATGCGAAGCAACCCTTTCAATGCTCGGAATGTCCCTACATAGGCTCATCCGCGGAAGACATTCAAGAACACTACGATACCAAGCATTGACGCATTGACCAAAACAGCACCCAAAACCACCCTGCACCGCAAGTGCAGGGCTTTTTATTTTGAAAATAAATATATTATTTCAAGGTAATACTATTGATGACCACTGGTTCGAGTGGGCGGTCGCTAGAATCGGTCGCTACTTTGTTGATAGCATCGGCGACATCCATCCCGGCAATTACTTTACCAAATACCGTATGCTTACCATCTAAGTGAGGTGTAGCCACATGGGTAATAAAAAACTGACTCCCATTGGTGGCAGGTCCAGCATTTGCCATGGATAAGATGCCAGAACTATTGTGTTTTAAATCGGTAATTTCGTCTTTAAATCGATAACCTGGGCCACCAGAACCAGTGCCTGTTGGGTCTCCACCCTGAATCATGAAATCTTTGATTACTCTATGAAATTTTAATCCATTAAAGTAAGGTTTGCCTTTGAACTGTTCCGAA